>NZ_AEXS01000029.1:0-10610 GCF_000204455.1 Paenibacillus sp. HGF5
GCCCGTCAGCGTCAGCTTGCCGGTACCAGGCACCACGGTTACCTCAATGGTCAGCGTTTCGCCGCCCACTTCCGTCCATGCGAGCCCCGTAACCGTACCCACTTGATCTTCAAGCTCGGCCATGCCGTAACGAAACTTCGGAATGCCGAGATAATCCTTGATATCGGCAGCCTTGATCTCGATGGATTCCGATTGCTGGGTCACGATCTGCTTGGCGGCTTTGCGGCATAGCGCCGCCACTTGCTGCTCTAGATTCCGCACGCCGGATTCGCGGGTATATTCCCGGATCACCTTCATCAGCGCTTCCTCATCCAGAATCAGCTGCTCAGGCTCAAGCCCATGCTCGCTCTTCTGCTTGGGCAGCAAGTAACGGTTGGCGATTTGGAGCTTCTCCAGCTCCGTATACCCCGGAATGTTCAGCACTTCCATCCGGTCCAGGAGCGGTCTTGGAATGTTATGAAGCACGTTCGCCGTCGTGACAAACATAACGTTGGACAGGTCAAAAGGAATTTCCACGAAATGATCGCTGAACGTATTGTTCTGCTCTGGATCGAGCACTTCAAGCAGTGCGGAAGACGGGTCCCCGCGGAAATCGGATGCCATCTTGTCGATTTCATCCAGCAGGAACACGGGATTCATCGAGCCCGCTGTTTTCATGCCTTGAATGATGCGGCCCGGCATAGCTCCGACATAAGTGCGCCGGTGACCGCGAATTTCCGCCTCGTCCCTTACCCCGCCTAAAGAGACGCGAACGAACTTGCGCTCCAGGGAACGGGCGATGGACCGGGCAAGCGATGTTTTACCGACGCCCGGAGGGCCGACCAGGCACAAAATAGGCCCCTTCATCTTCTTCACCAGCTTCTGGACCGCCAAATATTCCAGCACGCGTTCTTTCGGCTTCTCGAGACCGTAATGATCCTCGTCCAGCACTTGCTCCGCTTTGACGATGTCCAGATCATCCTCGGTTTTGTTCATCCACGGCAGCGCCAGCAGCCAATCCACATAGTTCCGGATAACGCCGCCTTCCGCAGAGCTCGCCGGCATTTTCTCGAGTCGGTCAATTTCCTTCTCTACCTTCTCCTGGACGCGTTCAGGCAGTTCAAGCTCCTGAAGCTGACTTCGGAGCTCCTCTACTTCCCCGGCACGGCCTTCCTTGTCGCCAAGCTCTTTCTGAATGGCCTTCATCTGTTCGCGCAAATAGTATTCCTTCTGGGTCTTCTCCATTTGCTTCTTGACCCGCTGGTTGATCTTGCGCTCCAGCTCCAGCACTTCGCGCTCGTTATTCAGTATATCTAGAAGTTTCTCGAGCCGTTTGCGAACGTCGATTGTTTCGAGAATTTCTTGCTTATCCTTGATCTTCAGCGACAAATGACTCGTAATGACGTCCGCCAGCCGTCCTGGCTCATCGATATCGGAAACGGCCGCCAGTGTCTCAGGCGTCACTTTCTTCGACAGATTGATATAATTCTCAAACTGAGACAGTACGGTTCGCATTAATGCGGAGACTTCAGGATCATGGTTCTCCCCTTCGGGAAGCTCCCGAGCGATGACCTCGTAGTATTCCTCTTGATCCGTATATTCAATAACTTCCGCCCGTTCCATACCCTCCACTAGCACACGTATGGTACCGTTTGGAAGCTTAAGCATCTGGCGTACATTCGCAACTGTGCCAATCCGAAAAATATCATCCTGCGTCGGTTCTTCAATGTTCACTTCCGATTGAGAACATAGGAGAATCAAATTGTCTTCAACCATCGCCTTTTCTAAAGCCTTTACCGATTTCTCCCGGCCTACGTCCAAGTGAAGCACCATGCTTGGATAGACCAGAAGACCTCTTAAAGGCAGTAAAGGAAAACGACGACCTTTGGATTTACTGGGTCCCATCGCTTTCGCACCTCCAATGGCTCTCAATGTTGACACTATTCCTATTTTATCAAATCTGCGTATAAAAAACCAACTATACGAGGCTTAACATCCTCCGGCATCCGTTATTTTTCCGTTGCGCGGAGGCGTGGCCTGCAGCAATGAAGCGGAAGAGGATGGAAATACCTCGTTTCCGGGAAGCTGTATCACCTCCGGAGCAAACGTACCGCCAAAGATATGCCCGAAAACTTCATCCACCGATTCCACCGGAATCACCCGCAAGCCCCCGCTCAAATCCTGGAACAAGGTCTGCCAATTGTCTTTGGGGATGATCACGCGGGTCGCGCCTGCCTGGAATGCCGCCTCCACCTTGGCGATGACTCCGCCAATCGGTTTCACTTTTCCATGGATGCTTATCTCGCCGGTCATCGCTACCTTGTTATCAACTTCAATCCCTTTGATGGCCGACACGATGGCCGTGGCCATCGCAATGCCGGCGGAAGGGCCGTCGATCGGCGTTCCTCCGGGGAAATTGATATGCAGGTCATAGTTTTTGGGCGTGAAGCCCATCGAGCCCAGCACGGTCAGCACATTCTCGATCGAGCCTTTGGCCATGCTCTTGCGGCGCAGCTTGCGCGAGCCTCCGCCAAATTCCTCTTCATCCACTACCCCGGTGATATTGTAGGTACCCCGGCCCTCCTCGACAGGAACCGCAGATACTTCAATTTCTAGCAGAGCCCCCATATTCGGGCCATATACGGCCAATCCGTTAACGACCCCAATCTGCGGCTTCTCCGGTATTTTCCGGTCGGGCCTTGGCTGCAGCTGGCTGCTGCTGGCCACCCATTCCACATCCGCCGCGCGCAGGGCATCTCGCTTCTCGGTCAATGCCAGGCCGGCCGCCAATTGAATCATATTGACCGCTTCCCGGCCGTTGGAGCAGTACTGCTTCACGACTTCTACCGCTTCCGGCGGAGCGTTCAGGCCAATCTTCTGAATGGCATCCTCCGCAATCTTGCCGATTTCTTCAGGCAGAAGAGGACGGAAAAAAATCTCCATGCAGCGCGAGCGAAGTGCAGGAGCAATCTCTTCCGGCGAACGTGTCGTAGCACCTACCAGGCGGAAGTCCGCCGGAAGCCCATTTTGAAAAATATCGTGAATATAAGCGGGCGTATTGGCATCCTCTGAATTATAATATGCGCTTTCCAGCAGCACCTTGCGGTCCTCCAGCACTTTTAAAAGCTTATTCATCTGGATTGGATGCAATTCCCCAATTTCGTCAATAAACAGGATTCCCCCATGGGCCTTGGTCACCGCGCCAGGCTTCGGCTGAGGGATGCCTGCCACCCCCATGGCGCCGGCGCCTTGGTAAATCGGATCATGAACAGAACCGATGAGCGGATCGGCAATTCCACGTTCATCGAAACGGGCCGTCGTTGCGTCGATCTCCGTGAATTTCGCGTCGTATTTAAACGGCGATTGCGGGTTCTTCTTGGCTTCCTCCATCACCACGCGGGCAGCAGCGGTCTTACCGACCCCCGGAGGGCCGTATACGATGACATGCTGAGGATTCGCGCTGCATAGCGCGGCCTTTAAGGCACGCAAGCCGTCCTTTTGCCCCACGATGTCATCCATGGTTTGCGGCCTTGTTTTCTCGGCGAGCGGTTTCGTTAACGAGATTGACCGGAGTTTGCGGAGTTTATCGAGCTCCTTGCGCGATTCCCGGTCCACCGCTGTTTTGCTTGTCTTCTGTCCACGCAATAAATTCCAAAAATAAATGCCGATGATGACTGCAAAAAACAGCTGCACCAGCATAATCACGATACTTAAATTCACAAGTCATTCCTCCTGTACTCCATTATGTCTTCATCCAAACGTTAATACATGGTAGTATTGCCGATTCCTCGGATGGTAAAACGCTGGAGGCGGAAAAGTATCAAAAAGTGGATGGAGACGCTTAGGTGAGCCACTTAAGTGAGACGCTCCAATGAGACGCTCCGCGTACGTATCGTTCCTCCAATCGCTGTTGTTTCCGAATTTCATGAATGAGAATAGTAATGTAGAAATTCGGCAACAAAGGCGACCGCTTCGCTTCTCCGGAATCGATTCGTCCGCTCCGCTGGTGCGGCGCATGGCATCCTTCTTCATCGTGGGGGGGTGGGGAGAGGGTAGAGCTGAGCTTCATTATCAGAAGCTCGGTTAGGAGCGATTATACTTGGAACAACAGAAAGCATAATTGCAACTTTAGAAAAATATTAGACCGCTTAAAAATACATTCATATAAATTTGAACCACACATCACCTAAGACCCTGTGCTTCCTTAGAAAACAACAAAACGGCAGTCTCTTGTAACAGAGACTGCCGTTTTTATTAGATTGGAACTGCATTTATGATAACTTAGTCATCAAGCTCAGACCGTGGATTTGTGCTTGCGGCCCGGGATTTCGCCGGTTTCCTCGTACACCTTCACGATATGATCGATTTCTTTCTTAAGCTCTTCCACCATGGTGGCTTCCGGAACTTTGCGGATCATCTCTCCGTAACGGAAGAGCAAACCTTCCCCACGAGCGCCGGCAATACCGATGTCGGCTTCTCTGGCCTCACCGGGACCGTTCACGGCGCAGCCTAGGACTGAAACCTTGATCGGAACTTTAATCTTCGAGATATACTCCTCCACCTCATTGGCGATGGAGAACAAATCGATATCCAGCCGTCCGCAAGTCGGGCAAGATACCAAGGTTGCCGCATCCGAGATTAGACCGAAGGATTTTAGAAGCTCCCGGCCCACCTTGATCTCTTCCACCGGATCGGCACTCAATGAAATACGCATCGTGCTGCCGATGCCTAGGGACAACAGCGCCCCAAGACCGGCCGCGCTCTTCACGGTACCCGAGAAGAGGGTGCCTGCTTCGGTAATTCCCAGATGAAGCGGGTACGGAATCACTTCCGCCGCCTTGGTGTACGCCGCGATGGCCATCGGCACATCAGACGCTTTAAGCGAAACGATGATATCGTGGAAGTCCAGTTCTTCCAAGATGCCGATATGATACAGGGCGCTTTCTACCATGGCTTCCGGTGTCGGATACCCGTATTTCTCAAGAAGGTGATTCTCCAGGGAACCGGCATTCACCCCGATCCGAATCGGAATCCCCTTCTCCTTGCATGCCTTCACGACGGCTTCGACCTTTTCGCGCTTACCGATGTTCCCGGGATTGATCCGGACCTTATCGATACCGTTCTCGATCGCCATCAGGGCGAGCTTATAGTTAAAATGAATATCCGCCACGAGCGGGATATGAATGCGTTTCTTGATTTCTTTGATGGCAGCAGCTGCTTCCTCATTGTTTACCGTTACCCGGACGATCTGGCATCCCGCTTCCTCCAGGCGCAGTATCTCGGCAACGGTTGCCTCCACGTCTGCTGTTTTGGTGGTGCACATGCTTTGAATAATGACTTCGTTCTTTCCCCCAATGGTAAGGTTCCCCACCTTGACGGGCCGTGTGTCTTGTCTCAAAAACATGGTACGATCTCTCCCATATAACGCCAAAGCTCCACTCCAGCAAAGCCCATTTGGGCATAACTGGAAGTGGAGAATCAGCGTAGATTTATTCCACGTCTAAAACGCTATAACGCATTAGGCGCTTTCTTCTTGTTTCTTGTCGTCTTCGTTAGCTTTGGTTTGAAGCTCAGGAATCACTTTATCCCGAACGACCTGCTCCGTAATGACGCAATCCTTGATGTCATCTCTGGACGGCACTTCATACATCACGTCAAGCATGATGCTTTCGATGATGGAGCGCAGTCCGCGAGCACCCGTGTTGCGCTTAATGGCTTCGCGGGCAATCGCTTCAAGTGCGCCCGGCTCAAACTTGAGGTTTACGTTATCAAACTCAAGCAGCTTTTGGTACTGTTTGGTCAGCGCGTTTTTAGGCTCGGACAGAATACGGACCAATGTCGCCTCATCCAGCGGCTCGAGCGTGGACACGACCGGCAGACGGCCGACGAATTCCGGAATCAATCCGAATTTCAACAGATCCTCCGGCAGAACCATCGTCAGGTATTCACCTGGCTTAAGATCCTTTTGGCTTTCTCCGGATGCATTAAAGCCGATGACCTTTTTGCCGATCCGGCGTTTGATGTACTGCTCCAAACCGTCAAACGCACCGCCGCAAATGAACAGAATGTTCGTAGTATCGATCTGGATGAATTCCTGATGCGGATGCTTGCGTCCACCTTGCGGCGGCACGGAAGCAACGGTTCCCTCCAGAATTTTCAGGAGAGCCTGCTGAACACCTTCACCGGAAACGTCACGCGTAATGGACGGGTTCTCCGATTTGCGGGCTACTTTGTCGATCTCATCAATATAGATAATGCCGCGTTCTGCTTTTTCCACGTCATAATCCGCAGCTTGAATCAGCTTCAGCAGAATGTTCTCAACATCCTCACCCACATAACCGGCTTCGGTCAGCGAGGTTGCGTCTGCAATAGCAAACGGCACGTTCAAAATTTTGGCCATCGTTTGCGCAAGCAAGGTTTTACCGGAACCTGTAGGTCCGAGCAGCAAAATATTACTCTTTTGCAATTCGACGTCCTCGATTTTGCTCTGGGTATTGATGCGCTTGTAGTGATTGTAAACGGCAACCGAGAGAGATTTCTTGGCTTGATCCTGTCCGATTACGTATTGATCCAGGATATCGCGGATTTCACGCGGTTTCGGAATATCCTTCAGATCCACTTCTTCCTCGTGTCCGAGCTCTTCCTCTACGATCTCCGAACACAAGTCGATGCACTCGTCACATATATAAACACCGGGCCCCGCAACCAGCTTGCGGACCTGCTCCTGCGATTTGCCGCAGAAGGAGCACTTCAGCTGCCCTTTGTCATCGTTAAATTTAAACATGCTAATACCACCCCTTAAGATTTGGTCGGTGAAGACAGAACATCATCAATAATACCGTACGCCTTCGCTTCCTCCGCGCTCATGAAAAAGTCGCGGTCTGTATCGCGTTCGATTTTTTCAAGGGGCTGACCCGTGCGCTCCACATAGATTTGATTCAGTTTTTGTCTGGTCTTGATGATCCAATCTGCATGGATTTGGATATCGGATGCCTGACCTTGAATGCCTCCGAGCGGCTGATGAATCATCACCTCACTGTTCTCGAGAGCATAGCGTTTGCCTGGCGCTCCTGCAGTAAGCAACAATGATCCCATGCTGGCGGCCATGCCGACGCAAATCGTGGATACATCAGGCTTGATCAACTGCATCGTATCATATATACCCATCCCGGCCGTTACCGAACCGCCAGGGGAATTGATGTACAAAGAGATGTCTTTTTCCGGATCTTCCGCAGCCAGAAACAGAAGCTGGGCAATAACAAGATTGGCAACATCGTCATCGATCGCACTGCTGAGGAATATAATGCGATCCTTCAGTAATCTTGAGTAGATATCGTAAGATCTTTCGCCTCGACTGGTTTGTTCAACAACCATAGGTACAAGACTCATGCGACCAACCTCTTTTCCTTGAAAAATATACTACAGCGTTACAAAAGTTATTCTAACATGTTCAAAGCACGATGTCATTTTTTAACCCTGTTTACATTCTATGAACTTGCCAAGAATTATATCCTGCCAACTTGTCTCATTATGTATGTCGAAATTTATAACCAATTCATGTCACATTTAGTAGTAAATTGGCTATTCTTAGTTAAAAATAAGGCACGCATGAAATGTACGTGCCTTATCTAATGTGAGGGCAGCTTCGGCAGCCGCCTATTTATTATTCTTCAGTTGCTTCTTTTTTCTCAACAGGAGCGCCTTCTACGCTATTTTCCAGCAAGAAGTCGATCGTTTTGCGAAGTAGCAGTTCTTCACGAAGGCTGTCGAGGGAACCGTTAGCGCCGAGGATGCTGCGGATTTCATCAGCGGAACGCTTGTACGTATCAGCCATGTTTTCCAGCTCTTTGTTGATTTCTTCTTCGGATACTTCAAGTTTCTCTTCCTTCGCGATTTGCTCCAGCACGAGGTTGTTGCGAACGCGCTTTTCAGCATCGTCCTTCATTTGGCCTTCCAGATCGGCATTGGTTTGGCCGGAGAAGCTCAGGAACATTTCCAGGTTCATGCCTTGCTGGCGAAGACGGTTATCGAAATCGCGCATCATGTTTTGAACTTCGGATTGAATCATGGCTTCCGGAATTTCAACTTCAGCGTTTGCTGCTGCTTTTTCAACAGCTTCGTTCTCACGAACGCCTTGGGCTTCTTGCTCTTTGCGAGTCAGCAATTGCTTCTTCAGATCTTCCTTGTACTCATCAAGCGTATCGAATTCACTAACGTCTTTAGCGAATTCATCATCCAGCTCAGGAAGCTGTTTGCGTTTGATTTCGTGCACTTTCACTTTGAAGACGGCTTGTTTGTTAGCCAATTCTTCAGCATGGTAAGTTTCAGGGAAGGTTACTTCCACGTCTTTGAAGTCTCCTGTAGCCATACCGATGACTTGGTCTTCAAAGCCTGGAATGAACGTGTTGCTTCCAAGCTCAAGGGAATAACGCTCAGCTTGTCCACCTTCGAAAGGAACGCCGTCAACGGAACCGTCGAAGTCGATTACAACGATATCGCCAGACTGGGAAGCACCTTCGTCGATAACGGTAAGCTCAGCATGACGTTGTTGCAGACGCTCAAGCTCTTCGTTCAGTTCCTCTTCGGAAACTTCTGCAGCTACTGCAGCTACTTCAACGCCTTTGTATTCGCCAAGCGTAACTTCCGGCTTCACGGTTACTCTAGCTTTGAACTTGAAAGTTTCTCCTTTAGCGAACTGCTCGATGTCCACTTCCGGACGATCCACAGGGAAGATATCCGCTTGTTCTACAGCTTCGCCGTATACTTCCGGAAGAAGGATGTCGATTGCATCCTGATACAGGCTCTCTACGCCAAAACGCGCTTCAAAGATCGGCCGAGGCACTTTACCTTTACGGAATCCAGGTACATTTGCTTTTTTAGCTACTTTATTAAAAGCCTTGTCGAGAGCGGATGCAACGCGCTCCGCATCAACCTCAACGTCAAGAACGCCAAGGTTCTTCTCTATTTTTTCCCAAGTTGCTTTCATTTATGCTTTCCCCTCCAAAATAATTCACGTGGTCGACGCAATAATGTATCACGTACCGAATAACCACTATAGTATAAACAACATTAAATCCTTTTTCAAGGGCGAACCCTTATGCCTCGACACCGTAAACGTTTTCCAGCTCTGGCTAATCTTCCACGCCTGCAGCGACGAATTGCTTGAGAGATCGATAGGCTCCCTCATAGCGGAACCGCATGGTGTCCGTGATGCCGTAAAGCGGGCGGATTTCCTCCTCATTGCGAAAGCCTTTCAGGCTCTCCGACACGATGTCATGCAGCGCTGCGGCCCATATATCGAGCGTGGCTTCTTCTTCGTCCAGCATGGAATGGTAATCCTCCGTGCCGTAAATCGCCATGATGAACTGGGACCATAATTCCTGGGCAAAATAAAACAGCGTCGGCTCATGAACCTCGGTCTGATCCGCAACGCGCTCCAAAATCCTCGTAATCGCGTCCGGGAAGCCTCCCGGATCTAAGGGAACCGTATCGATCTCGATCTCAACGGCTTCCTGCCCGCGATGAAGGCTTACGTGCCCTTCCATCCCTCTTCTCCGGAGCGTTTGCAGCACCCGGAATTGCAGCAGGGGATGAAGCGGCGTATCATGCAGCCATTCGACCAGAATCGCGTCGATCTCCGGACGGTCCAGATAAGCGAGCTGTTCCAGCGCCAAAATGGTCTGCTCCGTCAGCGGCCCGGTCATGACCGAAGCCAGCAGCTTGTCGGCGTATCCGGCATCCTGGGCAACCTTGTCCCTGACCATCTGTCTGGCCATCTCGGACTCGTCCGGATCATCCTCGTCAGGCTCAGCATCGAAATCGACCGAACGGGGTATGGCCTGTTCCGGAAATGCAGCTTCAAGCCATTCGAGGAGCGAGTTCCACTCTTCATAGTGCCGTTCGTTCTGTCCCCCGCACTTCAGCAGAAAACGCAGCACTTCCATCGCTTCGCCGTAACGTTCGTTCTCGAGCATAACCGTAAGCTGAATCTGGTAATAATCCAGCGTCTTCGGAAACAGGATGATGTTCTTATCCTCTTGTTCTTGGGAGTAAGAGTCCTTGATAAGGACACCTCCTTTCTGGTCCTGTTTTTCGTATTCGTTGATTATAGCATATGTACTGCCAAGTTTAAAAAAGGTCGTAACAGCTTGCGTGCATCATGCCCTTGGCAACATAAAGTTGGCAAATCCCATTTTCGGGCGTATATTTTATCAATATAACCCGATATGTTACTCGAATAATCTTGCGAATCAAAAAACTTTATATCATAAAATAATGATTGAATTTCTTCTGTGCATGTGATAATATATTTTTTGCTTGAAAAAATTCTATGTCCCAGTAGCTCAGCTGGATAGAGCAACGGCCTTCTAAGCCGTCGGTCAGGGGTTCGAATCCCTTCTGGGACGTAAAAAGGCACCGCCTCTTAGAGGCGGTGTTTTTGCGTTCCATGGGGATGAGAACCCCACATGGGGGTTCGTCGGAGCACACGCTTCGGTAGGACTGCTTCGCAGTCGGCCTGGAAGGCCGCATCCCTTCTGGGACGTATAACGGTGTTTTTTTATGTCCCGTGAGGATAAGAACCCCACATGGGGGTTCGTCGGAGCTTACGCTTCGTTAGGACTGCTTCGCAG
>NZ_AEXS01000028.1:0-86448 GCF_000204455.1 Paenibacillus sp. HGF5
GTTCCTCCGCATCCGCCGGGTGAATCTGAAGGGCCGGTTCCTTCTCCAGCTTCTGATGCTTCTCCACGTTCGCAAAGGTCGAGTTCAGGAAGTTATGGTTCGGCGGCGAAATGAACATGAGCGGGTATTGATGCCCGCGGCCGCGCCTTACCCCGTCGTATCCTTCCTTCAGCGGCACGTAGGTCGGAAGGGGCGGTAGACCTGCTTCCTCCAACTTCGCAGAGTATAACTCGATGCGTCCCGAAGGCGTCGGCAAACGGTCCAGATACGTTTCAAGCGGCGTCATGTCCAGCTTCACGTGGCGGTGTTCCCTCAGCTTGTCCAGCGTGACGCCGTTTAGATAAGGGTTATCCGGGAAGTCGAGCGCTCTTGCCATCATCTCTTCCTCGGTCTCATGAAAAGCCGGTTCCTGGAATCCCATAGCCCGTCCCAGCATGGAGAACAGCTCTACGTTGCCCTTGCTCTCCCCAAGTGCCGGAATGACCGGCTCCTGCAGCTGAACGTACTGATGCCAGTAGGAAGCGTACAGGTCCGTATTCTCGAACGAAGAGGTTGCCGGGAGCACGATATCGGCATACTTGGCCGTATCCGTCATAAACAGGTCATGCACAACCGTAAACAGATCTTCCCGTGCAAACCCTTCCCTGACCCGCTCGGTATCGGGAGCCACAACCAGCGGATTGCTGCAATAAACGAAGAGCGACTTAATCGGCTGTTCGGTCATGGCAAGCGCTTCGCCGATCCGGTTCATGTTAATCGTGCGCGCTTCGGGATTCGGCCGGAGATCGGGACGCTCAAGCGCGTCGCTATCCATGCTGTTGTAACCGCCGTTCGACTTGGCAGCCCCTCCGCCCCGCTTCAGCCATTGTCCGGTCAAAGCGGGAAGCGCGGCGATGCTGCGCACCGTCAAGCCGCCGTTGTCGTGATGCTGAAGACCGTTGCCGATATGGATGTAGGAAGTATCGGCCCGGCCGTAGAGCTCGGTCAATTTCTCGATATCCTCGATCGAGATGCCGGTAATGGAAGAAACGTGCTCCGGCGTGTATTCTTTGACGTGCTCGCGCAAGGCTTCATGACCAATCGTATACTTCCGGAGGAATTCCTCATTCACCATGCCGTCGCGGAACATGATGTGCATGAGCCCGACGGCCAGCGCAGCATCCGTGCCTGGATACAGCGGAATGAACCAGTCGGCCCATTGCCCCGTCTGGTTCTTGTGGACATCGATCACAACGACCTTGGCACCGGCTTTGCGCGCTTTCTCTGCAATCACCATCTGGTGCATATTGGTGCTGACGATGTTGCCGCCCCAGACGAGGATGACGTCGGCTCGTACGGTGTCCTCCGGAACGGTTCCCCCATTAAACCCCATCACGGATTTCCAGCCCTCATTGCCCGCGGAATTGCAAATCGACTGCTTCAGGCGGCTGGCACCCAGCCTGTTGAAGAATCTGCGGTCCATGCCGTCGACGCTCAATATCCCCATATTGCCGTAGAAGCTGTAAGGCAGGATGCTCTCGGAGCCGTATTCCTCAATCAAGTCCTTATAGCGTCCCGCAATCTCCTGAATGGCTTCGTCCCAGCTGATCCGCTCGAAGGCGCCCTCTCCCTTGGGACCTACCCTTCGCAGCGGATAGAGCACGCGTTCCGGATGGTACACCCGGTGTGCCATATTACGGACTTTATTGCAGATGGCTCCCTGCGTAATCGGATGCTCCGGATTACCGGTCACCTTGACGATTTTTCCGTTCTCTTTATGCAGCAGCAGGCCGCATGTATCGGGACAATCCAACGGACATACCGCCGGAAATACGCCGTTTTCCTGATGAATCATCGCTTGAGTCATTTCGTACTTCCCCCTTTTGCTCGGCTGCATCATATCCCTTTATCTTAAAAGAAAATCGGGGTTCCAGTAAAGTCATACATTTATTTCTAATCAGGTGATTCACTTTACTTTCCCCCGGGTATATTCCTATCAAGAGCAAAGAAGAGGAACCCAGACCCTTTCTCTTCCTTGCCGAATCATGGACCACTCCCAAAAAAATTCGCCATGCCAGTGTCTCCTCCCCCGAGACCGGCATGGCGAATTTGTTTATATGGCATCCTCCCAGTGACCGATGTTCCCCACACCTAATCCTCCATATTATAGAAACTCGTGATTTTCGCAGTAAACATGCAAAATAAAAAGCCTGTCAAAGCCAGGTCATTATGTAAGCGCTTATCTGTTATTTTTTATAAATAATTCTGTTCGAATGATCGTTGGAGGATGTTTTACAAACGATTGGAGCAGGCGTAATATACTATTCAGCTTCGAAAACATTCTTCATATTCACATGACATTCGCTTAATTTCCATGATGGAAAGCGGGGGAACCAACCGTATGGAGGGATACCTATAGGATCCTTCAACCATACTATGGGGTGAATCCTGATGCGTCGCGTACGTACGCCGCGATGGAATCAGGTAGGGCGACTCTCACCGCCCGAATCCGACAGCTAACCTCGTCAGCGTTGATCGGGAGGGTTGTGAACTTGTGATCAAACACAGGGTTCTAACCTGTGTTTTTTGTTTGCCAAAAATCAGCATAGGAATGGTGACCGTTCCTATGTCCAGCACATAAAAAACACCGATAGAAGTCCGTTCAGCGAGCTTCTACCATGAACTTAATCTTAAGCGGCGGTGAAAAACAACCATGTTATCCTCAATCAAGCGCTTCCTCATCGGAAGACCGCTTAAATCAACGGAATTAGGCGAACAAAAGCTGAATAAAACCAAGGCGCTGGCCATCCTGTCATCCGATGCGTTATCGTCCGTGGCCTATGGTCCGGAACAAATCCTCATTGTGTTGATGACCGTAGGGGCAGCTGCCTATTGGTATTCCATACCGATTGCCGTCGGCGTCCTGGTCTTGTTGCTGGCACTTATCCTGTCGTACAGACAAATTATTTTCTCCTATCCGCACGGCGGCGGCGCATATGTCGTGTCCAAACGGAATTTGGGCATGTATCCGGGGCTGGTGGCCGGCGGTTCCTTGCTCGTGGACTATATCCTGACGGTTGCGGTCAGCGTGTCGGCCGGGACGGATGCGATCACGTCGGCTTTTCCGGAATTGCACGCCTATAATCTGCCGATCTCCATCGTGTTCGTTCTATGCTTGACCGTATTGAATTTAAGAGGGGTCACGGAGTCGGCCTCCATATTGGCTTATCCGGTTTACCTGTTCGTGCTTGCGTTATTCATCCTGATCGGGGTAGGGATATTCAACATTGCCACAGGCCATGCGTCTCCGGAGCTTCATACACCGATCGGCACGCCCGTAGCCGGGCTGAGCTTGTTTCTGCTCCTGCGTGCATTTGCCTCGGGCAGCTCCGCCCTGACCGGCGTGGAGGCGATTTCCAACGCCATTCCGAATTTCAAAGACCCGGCCCCGAATAACGCGGCCAAAACCTTGGTGGCGATGGGATCGCTGCTGGCCCTGTTATTTTCGGGCATCGTCTTCCTGGCTTATTACTATGGGGTCAGTCCCAGCGAACAAGTCACGGTCGTTTCCCAAATTGCCGAGCATACCTTCGGGCGAAATGCGCTTTATTACTTCATACAAGGAACAACGGCCTTAATTCTGATCCTCGCCGCCAACACCGGGTATTCCGCTTTTCCCCTGCTTGCCGTCAATCTGGCGAAGGATAAGTTCATTCCTAGAATGTTCACCGTCCGCGGCGACCGTCTGGGATATTCAAACGGAATCATTATTCTTGGATTTTTCTCCATTCTGCTGCTGCTGGCTTTTGAAGGCAAAACCGAGCATCTGATTCCGCTGTATGCCGTCGGCGTGTTTATCCCGTTTACCCTCTCCCAGACGGGGATGATGGTGAAATGGATCCGCGAAAAGCCCGAAGGCTGGATCGTCAAGCTGATCATTAACACCACCGGCGCATGCATCAGCTTTATCGTGACCATGATCTTTTTCTTTACGAAATTCGCCCAGGTGTGGACCGTTCTGATATTCCTGCCGCTGATCATCTGGATTTTCACCCGGATCCGCAAGCATTACGAGGCGGTAGCGGACCAGCTCCGGATTACGACCTGCGAGCCGGTTAAGCCGATTGAGGGGAATGTCATCATCCTGCCTGTGGCAGGAATCACGCATGTGGTGGAGAACTCGCTGAATTACGCCAAATCGCTGGGAGCGGGCCAAATCATCGCGGTGTACGTGCCGTTCGAGCGGGAGGAGGAGGTCGCCTTCCAGGAAAAATGGAAAAAGTGGCAGCCGGACATCCGGCTGGTGACGCTGCACTCGCCTTATCGGAGCATCATTCAGCCGCTGACGAAATTCATCGATACCGTGCAGCGCAAGGCAAGCGAATCCGACTATCAGGTTACCGTCGTCATTCCGCAGTTCATCCCCAAGAAGGGCTGGCATAATTTCCTGCACAATCAATCCAGCCTGCTCATCCGGGCACATCTCCTGTATCGGCGAGACGTGATCATCACGACGGTTCCCTACCATTTAAAAAAATAGCGGGCTTGTTCCCTGCTTGATTCATTACTGGGAACAGCCTCGCCCATCACGAAAAAAAGCTGCGTTCATCCTCTACCTTCTACATAAAGGACGGTTGAACGCAGCTTTTTCTTTAAACCAGACGCTCGCCAGGCTTTCGGCATTATGAAGCGTTCTGCGCGGAATGAACCTGTTGAGGGGAGCTAGCCGATGGCGCAGGCGCCTGCTCGCCGCGCGGAGCGGCTGCGGCTTGGTTCTCCTTCTTCAAATACACGGTTCCGTATGTCGCTCCCACAAATAACGCGCCGCCAACGAAATTGCCCAGCCATACCGGAATGAAGTTCATCAGATACTCGCCCCAGCTGTAATAGCCTTCAAAAATCGCTGCCGGAATGAGAAACATGTTGGCCACCACGTGCTGAAACCCGATGGCGACAAACGCCATGGTCGGAAACCAGATCCCGAGAATTTTGCCGCTCATCTGATCCGATCCGTAGGACAGCCATACGGCGAGGGCTACGAGCCAGTTGCACCCAATGCCCGACAAGAAGGCTTGCAGGAAGCTGTCGTCCAGCTTATGCCCTGCCATGTCCACCAGCTTCTCCAGGTAAACGCCGCTGCCTGTCAGACCGGTCACATGGCCGAAGAAGTAAGCGACGAATAACGCTCCCAACATATTGCTGACCGTGACAAGCGCTAAATTCCGCATCATCTCCTTCGTGGAAATTCGTCTCTTGAATCTGGCCAAGGACACGGCCATCATGTTGCCCGTCAGCAGCTCCCCGCCTGCAAGCAGGACAAGAATCAATCCGACGGGGAATACCGCCGCGCCTACAAAACCGGCAATCCCTCCCCATTCCGGAGACGCTCCGGCAATCACGCGTATGTCAAGCAAAAAGCCGAGCGCAATAAATGCCCCAGCAAGGAATCCTAATATCATCACGTTTATGGCGGAGTTATGCGCTTTTTTCACCCCGTTCTCCACGGTAATCTCCGCAATGCGCTCAGGTTTATGGTAAGCCATGGTCACTCCCTCATTTCTTCCGCATCCGCCTTGTCTATCTATCCGAATGCAGCTCATGATATTCGTGTTATCGTTACCAACATTGTAACGCAGCTTCTTTGGCAAGAACGTGAATTATATCACGATCATGTCCGTCAGGGACGGACAGGTGCAGATGTGATGTTCAGTATGCCTTTATCTGCTGACCACGCTGCAGCGAGTAACATAGATCGGATTCGGTGTGCCCATTTACGCGAGATATGGATATAGGCATAGCACCTTGTCCACGGGTGGAGCTTTGGATTAACTTTAGCGGGGTGACTGCCTTTCGCTTCCTTCAAGAAATCGCATATGCCGAAAAAGCGGTGCCCGGGACTCGCCCCGGCACCGCTCTTTTGGATTGCTTTTACCAGGTACGAAATTCGTTCGTGTTTGATACCACTCTGCCAGACTCGGCATTACTTGCCCGTTAAGCCTTGGCCGCCGTCTCCATCCTAACAGTGGCTTCCGTTTCCTGCACCGGCACCTTGGCGATCGGCAGCTTCATGCTGATGAACGACGACAGCAGGAAAAGCGCGCCTGCCGTAAAATACACCACGACAATGGAGGTGACCGACATATACCATCCCGTAAGCCCGGAGCCGATGAGCAGCATGCCGGTAAATATCGGCGTCATCACGCCGTTCAGCCGGCCGATGAATTTCTCTTCCACCTGCTGCATCATCACCGCCATCAGGACCGTCTGCGCCATGGCCATCAGCACCCCGGTGACGAAGCGCATCGAGCCGGTCAGGATCGGCCACTGGGACAGCACCTCGACAAAGGTCGAGAGTCCAAGGAAGGCCAGCCCCGCAAACAGCAAGTAGGAACCTTTCACTTTGCCCGCAATCACCGCTGCGATCACACCGCCGATCAACATGCCCAAGCCCTCAAGCGCAGTGAACCACTGGACGCTGGACATCTCCAGTTGGAGACGCTCGGTGATGACGAAGATGTCAAGCGGCTGTACGAGCCCGCTGCCCAGCGCCAACAAAACGTAGACCACCAGCAGCACCTTCAACAGCCGGCTGGAACCGATGTAGGTGAAGCCTGCCTTCATGTCCTTTGCAAACGAACCGGCTGATTCCGAGTCCTTGGAAGGTTCGTCCACGGTGGAAGGCAGAAAGGCCAACACGATCGCCGAAGCGCCGAACAGAATCAGCAAGCTGATTAAAGAGGCCTGCAATCCAAATGCTTGATAAATCGTCGTGCCTACCATAGGCCCCAAAATGATAAACAGCGACATCGAGGTCTGGGATAACGCCGTGGCCGCGGGCACATGCTCATCCGGCAAACACCGCTTGATGATCTTCATGGACGATGGCTGCGAGAATTGCGAGACGACGGCCGAAACCAGCGTCACCGCAAACACGGCCTGCCAATATCCCGCATACACAACAAACAAAATAAGCAGAATGGATAAGAAGCTTAAAATGTCCCCCCAAATCATGGTTCGCTTAGGACGCCAACGGTCAGCCAGTACGCCGCCAATCATGGAAATCACGAAGATCGGCGCGTATTCAATCACGGTCAGCAGCGATACGGCGACCGGGTCATGGTTGCTCTGCTCCATAATGAAGAACAACAGCGCCATATTGCGGATCCAGATCCCGATATTTTGCATAAAATCAGACACCATCAACAGCACGAACGCGCGGTTGCCAAACAAATGCTTCATACTCCATCCCCCTGTTTAAAACCGACTATTCGGTTTATTTATTTTTGCGAAAACGCCCTTGCCTGTTAGCTAAGAAAAGCGTTTTCGATAAATCCTCCTACCGAACAGTACGCTATGAGCCTTGACCCGATAACACACCGTTCAAAAAGTACGTTACGCTCTTGCGGAACAGCTGTCTTGATTCCTCCTGGGACCGTTCGTAGTACGAAACCGACAACCCGTCCAGAAGCGATCCGAAAATAACGGCTATTTCGTCGATATCCTCTGCCGCTATTCGTCCCTCGTCCGCTCCCTCTGCCAGAATTTCGCGGTAGAGCGTACGCGGACCTTGGAGGATGGCCAGCATTTCGCCCACAATCGTCTTATTTTCCGGCTGATTGATATAGAATTCCTCCGCGATTTTGGTAAGCGGATTCTGAAAGTCGTCGACCATGTGATCTGCGATCCCGTAAAGCTTCTCCTCAAAGCTGACGTAATCGGCTTTTTTGTCGTCCCAGGCTTCCATCCATTCCCGATTCTGCTTCGCCAGCAGCTTGACAAACAAATCTTCCTTGCTCTCAAAGTGATAATAGATGCTTCCCTTGCTGGCCCCCGTATACTTGACCAGTTCATCCATCGACGTTGCCGCATAACCGCGCTGAATGAACAGCTCCTTGGCTTTATCCAGAATCAAATCCCGCTTTCGCTGCGCTTTTTCTGATGACATCGGTGTAAGCACTCCTTGCCTTGGATTCAACAGTCCGCATCAACCAGCGGAAAACCCGTGATCCTTAATAAAAAATGTATTCTTTCATGAAAGAACTCCATCCCTCGTTAAAAAACCGACTGTACGGTTTAATCATACTGAAAACCTCCTCTCATGTAAAGGACGCTCTTCCGAATGCAACGAAAAAAGGACTTTGCCGAAGCAAAATCCTTGCCCATCCTGCACATTCCAAAATAACAACATGCTATATTGTTGCATTATTCCACTGCCCAAATAGCTCTTCCTTCTTTCATCGGATCGCCGTAACTCAGCTGCAGCCCCTGAACGTCCTGCTTCACCTCGTAAGGAATCTCGCCCGTCAGCTCGCCGCCCGGAGGAATGGTGCCGTCCAGCATCTTCACGTCATCCGTAATAGGAACCGTATAGTTAAGATCGCTTGAATCCGTCATGGAAAAAGACAGTGCCGAAGAGATGACCAACGGCTCCTGACCGTTGTTCTTCACGGTAATGTCGACCACCTTAAACGTATGGCCGGGCTGGGGCTTCAGGTACTCGTCGCCTTCGGAGTCGCGTACGCCGTTCAGCGTGATGACCGCGCCGTGGTAATCGACCGTATCGCCTACAGCGGCAGGCTCGTCGATCGGTTTCGTCTCTCCATCGGCAGGCTGAACCTTCCCTTGGGATGGTTCTGCCGGCGGTTCCTCTTCCGACGCCTCCGTCTGATCCGTTCCCCCGCTATCCACGACAGCCGGCGGAGTCTCTGCCGGCGGGTCCGCCTGATCGTTGGAACAAGCAGCCGTCAGCAGCATGGAGAACAACACAGCCGAGGCCAGCATTATTTTTTTATTCATACATTATCCTACCTCCTGAAAGTCACATATCGATATGTCCGGATATTTTCCAATTCGCTGTCAAAATCCATATTCCTTCTAAAGCAAGAAAAAGACCCCCGAATCAGGGGGTCTTTTTCTTGCTTTGAATGAATTAAGCGTGCACCGGCGCTTTGGTCTCCACCGCCGGCAGAGCCTGCAGGCCGGCCGTGTTAAGGAAATTCCACGGCTTGTTGTAATGCGGCTGGAAGAAGAAATCGATAAAGGCCAGCTGGTCGATCGTCATGCGGTTCTGGATGCACACCGACAAGGTGTTGATGGACTGCGTCATATCCGCTTTCGAGATCACCTGTGCACCGAGCATCCGGCGGCTTTCCTGTTCATACACCACCTTAAGCGTAACCTCCTCGAAGGTAGGCATGAACTCCGGACGGTAATGGTCCGTAATGGTGACCGTCTCCACCTTCAAACCTTCATCCTTGGCCGCTCCCTCGGTTAATCCCGTCGAGGCAATGTTGTGTTCGTATATTTTCAATCCGGACGTACCCTGGGTTCCCATATAAGGCGTTGTGGGCTGCACCAAATTCCGTGCAACGAGCGTACCCATCCGGACAGCGTTGGTTGCCAGCGGAATGTACATCATTTTACCCGTCGGGTTATAGAGCACCGAGCAGCAATCGCCCGCTGCATAGACGTCCTGCTTGCTGCTTTGCATATATTGGTCCACAACGATGGCGCCGTTCTTCAGCATATCGACTTGTCCCTTCAGCAGCTCCGTATTCGGTCGGAAGCCGATGCAGAGAATGACCAGATCCGTGTCGATCTCCCCTTTGTCGGTGATGACCTTATTCACCTTGCCATCCTGGCCTTGGAAGGATGTCACGGTCTGCCCCATGGCCATCTCGATCCCTTTTTCACGGAACGATTCCTCGATCTTGCCGCTGAACTCGGGATCCAGGTATTTGTTCAGAATCCGATCGGCACTGTCGATCAAAGTGACCTGCTTGCCGTTCTGTTGGAAGGCCTCCACCAGCTCCACGCCGATGTAACCGGCGCCGACAACGGTAATATGTTTCGCTCCTTGCGCTTTATCAATGATCGCGTTGGAATGATCGTAGTTTTTGCAGAGCAAAATATTATTCAAATCGATGCCTTCAAGCTTCGGTACGATCGGCCAGGATCCGGTGGTAACAATCAGTTTGTCATAGGTATCTTCAAACGTTTCCTCCGTGGCCAGATTGCGGACCTTCAAGGTTTTCCGGTCCGTATCCACCGAGATGATCTCATGCTTCATCTTGGTTTCGACACCAAGCTCGTCGAGTTTCTGCGGCGAAGAATAGAACAACCCGTCCGGATCCTTCACAACGCCCCCGACGTAAAGCGCGATGCCGCACGACAGGAATGAGATGTTATCATTGCGTTCGTAAACGGTAATCTGTGCATCGGGATAAAGTTTGGCGGTATTCACGATGGCGGACGTTCCTGCATGGGTACAACCGATAACTGCAACTTTCATGGTTTTTCCTCCTCCAAGTATGAAGCTTTATATTGGTTTAAGATGAGCATTTTTGCCTGGATTCATGCTTGGTAACGCTTGTTGAGCATGAACGGGTGACTGTTATTACTGATTGTGAATAATTTCACTTCATGACCTTATTATAATGTGATTTATTTCACAGTTCAATAGGCGAGTTGCGTTATTCACATATTGTTCATAATTTCACATAGTGGGAATGATGAATGATCTTGACTCCAGGATTAATGTCCTGATGCCACGGAATAAAGTGAAA
The DNA here is from genome assembly GCF_000204455.1 of Paenibacillus sp. HGF5. Lineage (NCBI taxonomy): Bacteria > Bacillati > Bacillota > Bacilli > Caryophanales > Paenibacillaceae > Paenibacillus > Paenibacillus sp. HGF5. The sequence goes on from NZ_AEXS01000028.1 coordinate 10,545, forward strand.
TCGAGAATACGGGTACGGGATCCGGGGAAGCTAAAAGGGCCCCGCCTTCCAATATTCTCGAGATACCGGAATAGGTTTTTCTTATTAATAACGGATTATTCCCTTTTTGAAACAATCGGCTGCGGGTAATGTTGTGCAGGAGGTGCTTTATCATGATAACCGTATTTGTTGCCGGAGCGCATGGAAATACCGGGAGACGGATCGCGAAGCTTCTCGCTGAGAAGGGGTATCAAGTCCGCGGCCTGATCCCCGATGAGATTCATAAACGGAAGATGGAGCAGGAGGGTGCCGAAGGAATTGTCGGTGATTTGACGCAGTCTTATTCCGATGGTTTAAGGGACGTTGACGCTGTCATCTGCGCAGTTGGCGCCGGCATAACGGAAGATCCGCAGGAGACGGATCATGTCGGCACCGTGAGACTGATCGAGCAGTGCGTGCTTCTAGGAATCGATCGCTTCATTATGATTAGCTGCATGGAGACCAAGCACCCGGAGCACTTCTCCGAACTGAAGCCCTATTTGCTTGCCAAACATAAAGCAGAGACCATTCTTGAAGAAAGTACGCTGACTCACACGATCATAAGGGCCGGCGAGTTAACGGATGACGCTCCTGCCGGCCGGGTTCAGGCACATCCCGATCTCCGGGAAACCGGATCCATATCCCGTCAAGATGTCGCTCAAGCAGCCGTGCTGTGTCTCTCCACGCCAGAGTCGGAACTTAAGGCGTTTGATCTGATTCAAGGCGATTACCCCATACAAGATGCCCTTAAGGGTCTTGCTTCGGGCTGAATGGACGAAATGGAGAGCAATTTCCCATAAAAAAACAGGACTGTTTCTCCTCCGGGACAAATCCCCCGACGAAAACAGCCCTGTTATGTGCTCGTTACTTCCTGCCATTAACCCAGCAGGGATTCAATGGCGCCCTTCATGGATTCAGGCGATTCCTTCGGCTCAAACCGCTGAACCACCTTGCCTTCGCGGTCCACCAGGAACTTCGTAAAATTCCAGGCGATCTCTCCGCCTTCATTCGGTCCGGGCTGCTCCGATTTCAGATACTGAAATAACGGGTGCGCCTGCTCCCCATTCACGTCAATCTTCTGGAAAACCGGAAAGTTCACGCCATAGTTCAATTGACAGAACGATTCGGCCTCTTCGCTCGTACCCGGCTCCTGTCCGCCAAACTGATTGCACGGAAAGCCAAGAACCTGAAGCCCTTGCTGGCCGTATTGTTCGTACAGCTGCTGAAGCTCTCCATATTGCGGCGTAAGGCCGCATTGGCTTGCCGTATTCGCGATGATCAAGACCTTGCCCGAATACTGATCGAGCGAGACTTCCTGCCCCTTGGTATTGGTTGCATGATATTCATAAACTGACATCCTCGAATCTCCTCTCCAGCTTGTATTGAATGAATCGCTTGCTTCCAAGCTTCTGTAGCCTGGCCCATCTTCTTACATCATACCGAATATACGTCCCTAAACCAAATTTTCGGTTCCAATGCCTCTACCCCGCCATCCGTAAATCCATTATGATAAACGTATATATCCGCTTCAAGCAAGAATTACATAGACTCATGACAGCTGTTTAGTCAGCAAGTCAGCAGGGTAATGATTTAGGGTTTGGCAAAATATTGCATGATCCCGCATTTCAACAACAGTAAGCGAGGAAAAGAAATGAAATTATATCCCGAAATGTTTGTATCCCCCTGGCATCTCATCGTCGTTGTCCTGGCCCTGATTGCCTTCATCGGATTGATCAAAGGGGGGTATGACCGAAAGACCGTGCTTGGCAGCACAGGGCTATCGACGCTGGTTTTCTATTTTATTCTGACGATCCCCATTGGCCTGATCACCCAGGAATCGCTCTACAAAGAAGAAACGATGCTGACCGACCTGGATCAGAACTTTGAGGACAAGAAGGCAGATTCCCAGCTGCAGAGCTTGAAAGACTACGTCGTACTCCACGTTGGAGCCTATAAAAATGAGGAGGATGCCGACATCGTCGTCTATGCCGGCAACTATCATGAAAGCCAAACGTTCAACGGTCATATTACCTTGTTCGTGTACGACAAGAACGATGAGGAAGTCTTCACCGAGATGTACAGGGACATCACCCTCGCCCCCGGCGAGAAGAAGAAGCTGGACACCTCTTTTACCAGCCAGCCCATGGATACCTACAGGTACCGATACGAAACGCACCCCCAAATGTGAAGGGGTGCGTTTCTTTTGTTTTCATATTAGGTTGACAGCCGGTCTCCAGACTCGAACCCCGGATTATCGGTTTCCGGAAGAGACTGATACGGCCCCGGCGTCGGCGGAAGATTCTTCGCATCCCGCCCTTTGCGCATATACCGGATTCCCAAATAGAAGAGGGCAACCACAGGCAGCGACAGCATGGCTATCGCAAGCAGCATGCTGGACATTTGGTAGGAAGGATCGGTCTCGATCTCGGAGAAGTCCAGAAACATAAACGATATAAACGTAACCAGCGAGAACATGATGATCTGTAGCCAGCGCATCCATTTCACCAAGAAGAAGAACAGGATCGCCGACAGCGCAACAAGAAGAATGGGATACAGCGGTTTTTCCGGGTCCGCGTTACCCAGCTCTGCCTGGCGTGTCAGCCAAAAACCGACGGCGAACTGAACCGGGAAAACCAGCCAAGCAAGCAAACCGGTTCCACGAAAAGCCGATCTACGCTTTTGCAGCGCTTCTTCGTATTCGAGGAGCTTCATCTCGTATTCCAGCTGATCCAGTTCCTCCTCCGTCAGCTCCCTGTCTTCCTCATCGTTCTCCTGTACCAGGCGATCCAGATACGGACGGAATTGCCGCTCGATATTCCCGTCAAATTCGGCACGCTCTAAATCCTCGTCCTCGCGAAGCAATGACGCCACCGATTCATCCCCCAGATCTTGGATGATGACGGATGTCAGGTATAAAGGAATCCCTCGTCTGCCGATGACCTCCAGCCAGCGGTTCGCCTCCATCGGATCCGTGAAAGGAACGGCGACTGCCCGTTCAGCCTGCCCTTCTCCAGCAACAAGGTACATGATGGGCATTAACTCCGCCATAGGCAACGACTCGGTCATTTTGCTGTTCTTATAGGCATAACTGAATTGAAAAATATATCGCCCGTAATATATTTCCTTTACATCGCCGATTCGAACGCTCCCCTTCAAGGAGTCTTTCGTCTCGGGATTCCATCGCTCATATTCAATGTGGTCTTCGTATAACAAATACTCGTCCAGATGCGTATTATTCCAGATATGCCCTTTCAGACTCTTGGATAGCCGAATCACCATGAAGATACCGGCGGGTATAGCCGCCAGACTCATCCACGTCCAGACATTGGCCCAGAAGTACAGCAGAATCAAAGGTCCAATCGTAAACGCCAGGCCCAGCAAAATACCAAGCACATGCATTTCGAACGTAAGCACCCAATAAAAAGGCTGCATTTTGGGTTTTCTCTGCTCATGAATCACCAGAGACATTCAGGCAGCGCCTCCTCCTCTATTCTTTCGATGTTACCCAACCCAACAGATGGAATAAAGACATTGGAGATCATATTATGTATAAAGCCTAATATCAAGTCTTTCACCCTATAGATATGTTTAGATATGTTAATCCCTGCCTTCCAACCAAAAAACCTTCCCCGGCAAGTCGGCCGGGGAAGGACTTCCATCTCACGCTTCGCCTTATGGAGCCTTACGGTTTTGAGCCAGCTTAACCAGCAGATGAGCCAGCTGATGCCGCTCCGCTTGCGTTCCGACCTTCCATAACTCCTGAAGAAGTTTTTCCTCGGAATTGCGGGGCTCCTCGTTTGCGGCGAGGTATCCGGCTACCTTCTCTGCCGCCTGCGCCAGCTGCTCTTCATTCAAACCAATGCTCTCGGCAAGCTGAATTCGTTTGTTCAAAAAGGATTGAAAGGCATCGAAGTCAGCCAGGATCCGTTCCTTCTCCTTGTCGTCAATCCGGTCCATAGCGTCATCGACCTTACTCACATCCAGCTCACCGTTCTTGTTCACCACATGATTATGTTCAGACATGGTAACGCCTCCTTGTCGTTGACTGGGTAACGCTCTCTACTTAAACGTGAACTTCCGGATTGAAACAGATCGTCTCCTAGAATTCCCCTCGAACTCCTAGCGGCTGCGGCCGCCGCGCCGTCCACCGCTCTGGCCTCTGGCAGCGCGGCCTTCGGAGGACCGGGTTCCGCCTTGTCCGCCTCGGCCGGCGGGATTCCCCCGCCCCTCGGTTCTGGACGGTCCGCGGCTGCTGCCTCGTGTTCCAGCTTGCTGTCCACGGCCCTCGCCTGCACGACCGCCGTCACGCCCGCCGCTGCCTCGGCCTCCAGCCGCCGATGGTCCGCGACCCTCTCCGGTACGGCCTCCTGTCCGGCCCGAACCGCGGTCATCCCTGCGCGATGATCCTGCACTTCCTCTACCCTGCTCGTTACCGCGGCTGCGCCCGGAACCCGTGCCCCGATCGGAACGGCTTCTGCCTTGACCACGTTCATTATCGGATTCAAGTGATGAGACATTTCTTGCTTTTCTCGGTCGGCCCGTATCCCTGCCCGAGCTGCCAGAGCTTTCCCGAAGGCTTCCGGCGGCAGAGTCATAGCGTACTCGCTTCAACCGCTGGGAGATCCCTTCTTCGATGCGCTGCAGATCATTAAGGTCTTTCCCGGCCGCAAACGTGATGGCCATACCGCTCCCCCCCGCCCGTCCGGTCCGGCCGATACGATGGATGTAACTTTCAACATCATGGGGCATATCGTAGTTAAAGACATGGGTAACGCCTTCGACGTCCAGCCCCCTTGCGGCAACATCCGTTGCAACGAGCAGCTGCAGCTTGGCTTCCCGGAATCGCTTCATTACCGCTTCCCGTTTCGCCTGGGACAGATCCCCATGCAGCTCGTCCGATTGATAGCCATGGGCCAGCAGCGCCTCGTTCAACGTGGTGGCTCTGCGCTTCGTCCGGCAGAAGATGATCGCGAGGAAGGGATTATGCTCTTCGATCATTGCACGTAAGGCATCCTGTTTGGAACGGTCCGTACACTCGACCACCACCTGCTGGATCTGCTCCAGCGGGATCGGGGAAGCCCCCTTAATCACGATATCGACAGGTTGATTCATATAATTGCCGGCAAGCTGCTTCACGCCGGCAGGCATCGTCGCCGAGAAGAGCATCGTTTGGCGCCGATACGGAAGCGCATGGATCAGCGCCTCCACCTCATCCAGAAAGCCCATATGCAGCATCTGGTCGGCTTCGTCCAGCACCAGCTGCTTCACGCCGCCAAGCTCTAACGTGCCCCGTCGCAAATGATCCAGCAGCCGGCCCGGCGTGCCGATGATCAATTGGCGTCCGCCTTCAAGCTTGCGCAGCTGTTTCTCCACGTCCTGCCCGCCATAGACGGCCAGGATTTTGATGCCGTCCGGCTCTCCTGCCGTCAGCTTCTTGGCTTCTTCCGTAATTTGCAATGCCAGTTCCCGTGTCGGCGCAATGATGAGCGCCTGCGGGTACGCCCGCTTGGGATCGATATGCTGCAGTATCGGCAGCATGAAAGCCAGCGTCTTGCCTGTGCCGGTCTTCGCCCGGGCAATGACGTCCTTTCCCTGCAGCAGCAGCGGAATGCTCTCTTGCTGTACCGGGGTCGGTTCCGTAATTCCCTGCTCCTTCAGTTTCCGTACTCTTTGTTCGTCAATGCCCAGCTGTTGAAAGTTCGGCAAACGTTCCACCTCATTTAATTTATTTAGCATCGTATGGTCTCAATCCATTCGATTCAGCAATCAATACAAACATTTTTTCATACATAAATCACAACAAAAGGCCGATAACATTCGTTCTTAGAAGAACGGGGCGTTCCTTATGTGTCCGGCGAATGAAGTATGTGCTTTGAATCCATTCACTATTTTCGCCAGAAAACTGACAAACGACCCTGACTTTGGTAATGTCAATGATATAGAAATCCAGTTTACACCAGCGAGGAGGTGTCCCCGATATGCATATCCTACAGCTCATCCTGACAGCCTTGATCTTGATGATCCTATTCGGCCTTATCAATCTGATGATGAATTATATTTCAAGGCGCGACGGGGAGCCCATCGTTCCCTTCCGGAAGAAGCTGTGGCTTATTCCGCTGTTGTCGGCCTTTATCATTATGCCGTTGGAGCTCTTTTCCATGCTGTATGCCCAGTGGTTCCCCATGCCCGATCCTTCAGGGACAGGCGAAACGCTAGCCTATGACGGCCAAGGCGTGCTGCTCGGCTTTTCGCTTTTCGTCCTGGTTGGGTTCCTGATCTTCGAAGGTCTCATACATCCACTGGTCATCGCCCTGCTGCGGCTTCTGCTTCGCAAGGATACCTCCATTTATATGAAACAGGCAGTGACGGTCGTGACCGATACGCTGCTGCTGTACATAGCCTCTCTGATCGTGCCGGCCATTCCCGTGGAGGGCTGGCTGCAATCATTAGTCATCGCCGTATTTTTCCATCTCATAGAGTGGATCCTGATCGGTGTCCAGGCCTGGATGCAGCAGCGCAAACGGACAAGAGCCGAATCGGCAGGCTAGAACCTGCCGGATTTGAATATGGCGTACAGCAGCCATGCCACCATCAGCAGGGCTACGATGAATCCGACCTCAATCACCGGGAAGCTCCATATCATCATCGGCTCCCGGCTGAGCGACGAACCGATAATGAGCCCTACCATGATGATGCTGAAAGCCAGAAGGACGATGCTGAAGGACAGCCGGTTACTGATCTGATCCATCTTGCGCATCAGCGTTTTCAGTTCCGGAACGCTGATCTCCACCCGCAATTTTCCTTTGCTGATCAGAGCCGACAGCTGCCGGGCTTGTCCGGGCAGATCAAGCAAGCTCTCGGCAAGCCCCGCTACCCCATCCAGCACCTTCCTGCTGATCCGGCGGGTATTGTACCGCTTCTTCAGCAGCTTCCTTCCAAAAGGCTCCGCCATATCGATAATGCTCAGGTTCGGGTCCAGCATCTCGATGACCCCTTCCAGGGTCAGCAATGATTTGCCAAGCAGCGTCATATCCGGAGGCAGCATAATCCGGTGCCGCTGGGCAACGGCAAACAGATCGGTCAATGCCTTGCCGATGCGAACTTGAGCAAAAGGCACGTCATAATACTCTTCCCGCAGACGGTCCATATCCGACCGCAGCGCATCCATATCGCAATCGTCCGGAATCAAACCCATTCTGGAAATCGCCCGGATCATCCCTTCCGAATTCCGCCGCATCAATGCAATAATGAGTCCTGACAGATGATCCTTCATATCTTCGCTGAGGTGACCCACCAGACCGAAATCCAGAAAGACCAGCTTGCCGTCCTCCCTGACGAGCAGGTTCCCCGGATGAGGGTCGGCATGAAAGAAGCCCTCAATAAAAATCTGCTGCAGCATGCCGTCGGTTAGATGCTCGGCGATCGCCTTGAGATCATGCCCCTTGGCCACAATCTCCTGCCTGCGGCTTAAGGTAAGACCCTCGGCATACTCCATCATCAACACCTTCGATGACGTATAGTCCCAATAAATCCGCGGGATATGGACAAATTCCTGCTCCGTCATCCGGGATGCGATCTTCTCCGCATTCCGGGCTTCATGGCTGTAATCCAGCTCCGCCATCATCGCTCTGGCAAACTCGTCGACGATCCGATCCACGCGGTACTGCTTCACCCATTCCCAATGGCGCTCGGCAATCGAAATTAAATCCCGCAGGATTTCCAAGTCGCGGCCGATCATGCGGGCCACGCCCGGACGCTGAACCTTGATCGCTACAAGCTCTCCGGACTTCAGCCTCCCGGCGTGAACCTGCCCGATTGAGGCGGCAGCCAGCGGCTTGTCCTCAAACTTACTCAACACGTCATCGATCGGCATGCCCCATTCTTGTTCAATCAGCTCCCGTGCGCTCGCGGAAGGGAACGGAGGCACCCGTTCCTGCAGCTTGACCAATTCCTGGATAATATGGTCTGGCAGCAGGTCCGATCGGGTACTCGCCAATTGGCCCAGCTTCACAAAGGCAGGCCCCAGATCCTCCAGCACTCGCCGAATGCGTTCCCCAAGCGTAATCGTCTCCGGCTGCTCCTTGGAGCTCCAGCGGACAGGCAGCGACAGAACATGAAACAGTCCCATCTCCTCCACCATATAGCCAAAGCCATGACGCATGAGCGCCATGGCGATTTCCCGGTAACGTCCGGCATGTCGAATTCGGACCGCCATCTATTCCTGCCGCGATCCTTCCAGTTCTACAACCTTCTTCTCCAGAGCGGCAATGCGCTGTTCCAGGCTGGCGACATCGCTCTCTTTGGGAACATCCAGATCGGACAACACGCGCTGCACCTGCTCATAAATATATGACTTGATCTGGGATTGCTCCTCTTCGCCGCGCTCGACGAGGCGGTTCACCAGCGCCTTGGATTCCGCAGGAGCCAGCTCCCCGCGTTTGACCAGATCATCCACGATTTTCTCTACTTTTTCCTTGCTGACCACGGTAAGGCCCAATCCTAACGAGATGGCTTTCTTAAAAAGATCACTCACGATATATCCCTCCCGGTCGTTGTCTGGTTCCATTATAACCTTTAACGCTGGCAAAAACATCTATCCTTGGACTTGCTTTCATAAGTATCGAGAAGCTCCCTTATCAATTTCCCCTGATTTTACATGAAATATGAGGGCCAACCGGATGGGACGGCGGGAATGCACTAAAGCCACGACAAAAAAAGCGAACAGCCGGGTTAATCCCGTGCTGTTCGCTGATACTGCTATCCTGCGCAGATGAAGAACGGTTTAATCGTCATCGTGATCATCATCGTGATCATCATGGTCCCAATCATCATGGTCATCGTGGTCGTCATCATCATGGTCGTCGTATTTCTCGTATTCTGCCTTGATCACTTTGCCGCTGACCGCGTTAACCTCCACCTCGGACGAGCCTTTGGCCGTCTTCACTTCGACGTCATACACCCAACGGCCGTCATCGTGGTCCAGATCAACCTCTACGGCTGTACCGCTCTTGACGTGTTTGACAGCGATCGCGGATGCCTTGCCGGCACCGATCAGATTCCCCGGAATGCTGTCACGGTCATCATCGTCATCATCCCGATCTACTATGACGCCAAGGGATTTGCCTGTGTAGGCATCAATCCATACATCGACATCCCGGTTGCTCTGCTGAATCTCAACATCGTACACCAGCTTGCCCTTTTTGCGGTCAATGTCAATGCCCTCCACTTTACCGTTGGCAGCAGCGAGTGCCAATTGTTCGGCTTTTTCCATTCCAATGAGCTGCTTCTGTTGTTTGGCAGCTGCCTGGGTTCCTGACGGCGTGGTCTGTCCTGATCCTGCAGCCTGCACGGCGCTATAACCGTATACTCCACTTGCCGCGATTGCTACGGACAGCGCGCCTGCCCACAATGTTCTCTTGTTCATCCTCTTACGCCTCCTCAAACTCTCTGTGTGATCTCTACAAACCCAATATACCGTCTCAACATGAGAGCTTTCGGAGAGAAAGATTAGAAAACGATGAGAAAATGCGAATAGGCCTCTAATCTATTCATCGTCATCCTCGTCATCCCAAGTCACCGTCATGATCTTGCCGGTAATCGCGTGGACCTGAATGGTCGCTTCGCGCCCGTCTTCCCGCTCGATCTCGACCAGATAATAACGGCTGCTCTTGCTCTCGCGATATTCCACGTCTTCCACCATTCCCGGTACCTTCTCTAAAGAAAGCTTGATCGCGTACTCTTTGGTGATCATCGTTGCAGGCGGCTCCGCAGTTTCGCTTTCGCCATCCGCTGATCCCTTCTCGCCATTCTCATTGGGCTTCGTGGGAGGCGTGCTCGGATTGTCAGTCGGCTCCTTGGTTTCGCCCGGCTCCGGCTCTGGCTTCACTGGCGCTTTGTCCAGCGGTTTGATGGACACGATATCCCCTTGACGGGCATCTACCGTCATTTCATACCTCCCGGAATCGGATTGCAGCTCCATCCGGTACATCTCACCTTCCAGCGTTGCCTTAGTAATCTCACCATCCGGATATTGTTTCAATACTCCACTAACGGCTTCCTCCTGCGACATCGCCTCCGTCGAACGGTTAAACGGACTCCATACCGCATTCACGATGATCATAACGGCGACCACGATGATGACACCCAGCAGCACACTCACTTTCTTACGCATTGAATCACCTCGCAAACACATTCTGTCTTTACCGTCAGTATAGCGCAGCATGGTTAGAATTCGATGAGAAAACAGCGGGCTGCTGCAGTTTATTTCGATTCTTTAAGCCGAATGGTGGCCGTTGTGCCCACGCCGGGCAGGCTGTCCAGCTCCAGATCAGCAGAGATGGCCTCTGCGATATCCTTCGCCAAGGACAAACCAAGGCCAGCGCCCCCGCCCCGGCGGGTACGAGCCTCATCCACCCGGTAGAAACGGTCGAAGACGTGCTCCAGCTCATCTTTGGCAATGCCGATTCCGCGGTCGATGACCCGAATATAAACCTCCGATGGCTTCCTGCCTACCTGGATGACGATATGTTCGTCACTGTATTTGCGCGCATTATCCAGCAGAATGAACAAAAGCTGCTTGAGCCTGCGGCTGTCCGTCCAGCCGAGAACCCCGCCATCGGCTTCGACCTCCACCGTGCGGTTATAGGCATCGCGAAATGCGCGTGCGGAAGACTCCGATAATGCCACGAGATCCACCTGCTCCAGCTCGACCTGCCATTGATCCTGATTGCGCGCTAGCAGCAGCAGCTGCTCCGTCATCTCCTTCATCCGGATCGCTTCCGAATGGATCGCTTCGACGGACTCCATGAACAGCTCCGGCCGGTCCAGACCCCGCCGCTTTAACAGACTTGCGTAACTCTCGATGATGGTGAGCGGTGTCTTTAACTCATGGGAAGCATTGGACACGAATTGCTCCTGCCTCGCATGATTGCTCTCCAGCAGCGTGATCATGTCGTTGAACGCAGCCCCCATCTCTACCAGCTCATCCTTGGATTTTTCCTTCAGCTCGATTCGCCGGAATCGTCCGCTCTGCCGAATCTCCCGCATTGTACGGATTAAGGCCGTAATCGGCTGCACAATTAAACGCCCCAATATCCGCGTCGAAATGATCACCGGAACCAAAGCGATTGCGGTTACGGCGACCAGCACGATTCGCAGCACCTGCAGCGTCTCCATCGTGGCGGCAAGACTGCGGGAAATTTGGATGTTGTATACCGCCCCATCGCTCCAAATGACAGGCAGGGACACCAGCACATAACGCATTCCTTCATATCGGATCTGCTCGACCTGCTTATTGGCGTTATAAGGCAGCTTCAGCTCATCCATATCCTCGCCGGAGGAGGTCACGTAAGGAGACTTGGCCTTGCTGTCAGCCGGGACGAATTGAATCTTTCCGTCAGCCGGGACATAACTTCGCAGCAGATCGTCAATGGGAATGGTCGCGGCAGAATGCGCTATGCTTCTGACGATGCTTCCCGCCTCGGCTTCCGCCTGCTCCAGCTGGCTGTCCACCGTCATCTTGCTGAACACGTAATACACGGATAAGTTCATGACAATCAGGATGGCGGCCATCAGCACCGACGAATAGAGATGGATTTTGCTGCTCAGCTTCATGGGTTTTCTTTCAGCACGTAGCCGACGCCGCGAACGGTGTGGATGAGCTCTTGCGTGCCGCCATGATCGATTTTCTTGCGGACGTAACGTATGTATACATCAACGACGTTGGTATCGCCGTAATAATCGTACCCCCACACGGCAGCAAGAATCTGCTCGCGGTTCAGCACCTGCCGCTTGTTTTTCAGCAAATAGACGAGCAAGTCAAATTCACGCGGCGTCAGATCGATCCTTCTGCCGTCGCGAATCACTTCCCGTGTGCCTTCATTCAATTTCAAATCCGCGGCCGTTAGCCACTCCCCTGCCGCTTCCTCTTCCGGAAGAGGCTTTCCTTGAAGCCGTAGCGCAGCACGAATCCGGGCCAGCAGCTCTTCGATCTGAAACGGCTTCGTAATATAATCATTGGCTCCAAGATCCAGCCCCGATACCTTATCTTCGACGGAGCTCTTCGCCGTAAGCAGCAGCACGGCCGTATGGGAATCATGGGCACGAATCCGCCGCAGCAGCTCAATCCCGCTCATACCCGGAAGCATGACATCCAGCAGAATGAGATCCACCTCCTGGCTGCGGTATGCCTCAAGCGCATCCAGCCCGTTATCCGCCTTGGTGACCTGGTATCCTTCACTCTCCAGCTCGATTTCAAGCAAACGGGATATTTTCGCTTCATCCTCAACAATTAGTATCTTCCCGCTCACGCGCGTCCCTCCTGCCCGATCATTTCGAAATGCCTTAACCCGGAACGCGCGCCGCCCACTTGGCCGCTTGCGTAATCATTAAACGCAGCTGAGGCTGGAGAAAGGACGGCTCATGATGGCCCGGCATCAAGAAGACCACGCGTCCAATGCCATACGTATGGCACCAGGCGGCGGGCCACTGCTTGCCTTCATACTCATAATGCAGCAGCACGGTTTTTTCCGTAAACGGACTGAATACGAATCGGTAAGGCTCCTCGTCCAGCACAAACGGCTCAACGCCCTCCGTAATATCGTGATCGGTCTCCCCCGGAACGAAATACAGCTTCTCCATCGGCGGGTGCCCGTCAAAACGGGCGCCAATCAGTTGCGCCAGCTCATAACGGTTTGCCAAGGTAACGCCATTATGAATCACGAGCAAGCCGCCGCCTCCACTTACGTAGGACAGCAGGCCTGCGGTCTGCCGTGGCGAAACCCGCTCGTCCCACAGGTCGCTATAGGCGATGCACAGCTCGTAAGGGTAGAGATTGCTTTCATGAAGCATTTTATGGTTTTCCGTGCACTGCACGGTGAACATGTCGTTCAGCAGATGCGTGATCTGTTTATCAATGCCTTGCAGCGGATGAAACTTCGGGTGCGTGTAGCTGCCGAGCAGCAATGCTTTTCTCTTATCCATCGGTCATCCTCCTATTTACTACTCAATATTTCACATGAACCTGAGGAACATGCATCGACGTGCTGGAATGGATCGAAAATCCTTAGCTTCGTTACGTTATATCATGACATTATTCTTGATTTTGAGCAAAATAACGGCCAAGCGTCACCATCATGCTGCCCATTCGCTCTTCCTCGGGAACCACCATGCGTTCAATGCCTTCCTCCCGGAGCCCCTGGGCCGTCACCTTGCCGACAGCCGCCGCCACGACCGGTCCGCGGAACGCCTCCAGGACAGCTTCCAGCTTGCCATGGGCACGAGCATAATCCGCAAGAAAACGAAACTGTGGCGCACTTGTAAAAGCAACCGCATGAACCTTGCCGCCAACGATTTCATCAACGAGCAGGGAAATATCCTCCTCCAGCGGCGGAATATGCTGATACGGCAGGATCTGCTGCACCTCCGCTCCCCGTTGCTTAAGCCAATCGACCAGCTTAGGCGCAGACTCGCCATGCAGCTGCAAAATGACGCGTTGACCCGACAAGTCATGCGGCGCAAGCGACCGGATCAGTCCGGACGTGCTGCCGTCATCGTCTCTGACCACCGGTGCCAAACCGCGCTTTTTCAGAGCATTCGCGGTCTTGTACCCTCTTGCCGCAATCGAGGTGCGCTCCAGCGTTTCATTCAATGTATCCAACAGGCCCATCTGCTCGGCCGTATCGTAAATGGCCTCCAGGCCGATTCCCGTCGTAAAGATCGCCCACGGCGCAGGCGCCTCGAGCCAAGCTTCGATGGAACGCCGGAGCACTTCATCATCCAAAAATACCGTCCCCTGCGCAGGGCGAAGCACCGCCGTGCCTCCCATCTTCTCCACCAGCTTGGCCATGTCCGCTGCTTTGCGCGGGCCTGCCAAGGCTACAACCCGATCTTTCATATGCTGTGCCATGATATATGCCTCACTCTCTTAAATTCTAGCTTATGCAACCTTCATGCCGTATAGCTTCTAGCAGCTGACTCCAGTATAAAGGCCATGTTCCCATAGATAAAGCCACTAAGGTCTTATTCTTCCAAAAAGCCCCCCTTTCCTGCCGCATGCAAAAAAGCAGCAAAGGAATAGTCGTTCCTCTGCTGCTCCACTTATATATTTCAGTGGATGATACTACCGCCTTGGATTCTCTTAAATCCTACAGCGTTTGACCATCTCCTGCAGTTCTTCCGCCAACCGGCTTAAATCTGCCGCAGACGCCGTTACCTCTTCCATGGAGGCCAGCTGTTCCTGGGAGGCTGCCGATATGGTCTGCTTCTGGCTGATCTCAATATAGAAAAAAATAGGCACCCATTTATGCGGGTGCCTATTTGGGCCGGCGACCATGGATCGCCGTCTATATAAAGGCCTTCCATTCTGCACAGCGGAAACAGGATGGCGGGCTCTTATATGCTTGCATCGTGTTACTTCGGCTGACCGGCCGGGATGAATCCGCTCAGGTCTACGCCAAGCCCTGCGGCAAGTCTTGCGCCATATTCGGCGTCTGCACGGTAAAAATTGCATACGGCACGGAGCTGGATGTCGGATTTGACCTGGCTCAGGTCATCAACCAGATTGCGAAGCAGATGATCCTTCTGCTGCTCCGTAAACGAACGGTACAACTCGCCGGCTTGGGTGAAGTCATCCGTTTTCTCGATGCGCTGGCGAACGACATGACCGCTTAGCGGAGCTTCGCTCTCATTAACGGACGGATCTTCCACAGGGCCCGTTGTATAGCTGTTCGGTTCATAGTTCACCGGCGATGGATCTTGATTCACGTTCATCAAGCCGTCGCGTTGATGATTGCGCACAGGGGCATACGGGCAGTTGATCGGGATCTGCAAATAATTGGCGCCCAGTCGATGACGCTGCGTATCCGGGTAAGAGAATAACCGGCCCTGCAGCAATTTATCCTCGGACGGCTCAATGCCAGGCACCAATGCGCTTGGGGAGAAAGCCGCCTGCTCCACCTCGGCGAAGAAATTCTGCGGGTTACGGTTCAGGGTCATCGTACCCACGGTTATGAACGGGAAGCGGTCCTCCGGCCAAGTCTTGGTCGGATCCAGGGGATCAAAGGACAAATCATCCATTTCTTCCGGAGACATCAGCTGCACCTGCAGGCGCCATTTCGGGAAATTCCCGTTAGCGATATGTTCGCGAAGATCACGGGTGGCATGATTGAAGTCCTTGCCCTGCACCGCTCCCACTTCGTCTGCATTCAGCGTGTTGACGCCTTGCACGGATTCCCATTTGTATTTAATGTAGGTCACTTGGCCTTCGCTGTTCACCCACTTGAACGCATGGACGCTGAAGCCGTCCAGCTCGCGATAGTTCGCCGGCGTGCCATGATCCGAGAACAGCCAGGTCATCATATGGGTGGATTCCGGGGACAGCGTCATGAAATCCCAATACCGGCCGGGCTCTTGAATGTTGCTCTCCGGCGAAGGCTTCAACGAATGCACCATATCCGGGAATTTGATCGCGTCCCGAATGAAGAAGACCGGGAGATGATTGCCGACAATGTCATAGTTTCCTTCCTCCGTATAGAACTTCACGGCGAATCCGCGCGGATCGCGTGCCGTTTCGGGCGACCCCGTTCCATGGATAACCGTGGAGAACCGGACGAACACGGGGGTCTCCTGACCGATTTCCTGCAGGAATGCCGCTTTGGTATACGGCTTCATGTCATGCTCGACCACAAATACGCCGTGGGCACCTGCTCCGCGTGCATGAACGACGCGCTCCGGAATCCGTTCACGGTCGAAGTGGGCGATTTTTTCGATCAGATGATAATCCTCAAGCAGTGTCGGTCCGCGGCGGCCCGCCGTTTTGGAATTTTGGTTATCTCCTACGGGAGCACCTTGGTTGGTTGTCAATCTATCCATCTATGAACCCTCCATCATTTCTATAATTGATTTTAGACTGAATCTAAATTTATGAGATGATTGTATCATTGGAGGTTCCCGCGGATCATGATTGTCGGGTGAGCGTTATGTGACCCTTCCATGAGCCTTATATGAAGTTCGGATGAATCATTGCAGCCAATGCGAATGAACAAAAAAGGGAGGGGATTAATCCGCCAGGCGGTATCCCACTCCTCTAACCGTTGCGATATAGCGCGGGGCACCCGCGTTGTCGTTCAGCTTTTTGCGCAAGCTTTTGATGTGGACGTCCACCACGTTGCTGCCGCCCATAAAATCGGTATCCCAAATTTTGCACATCAGGTCCTCACGCGTGCATACGGCCCCTTCGCTGTCCAGCAGCAGCATCAGCAGATGATACTCCGTCTTGGTCAAGTGAATCGGGGTGCTGCCCCGGTGGATGGTCATTTTATCCCGGTCGATTGATAAATCTTTATAGATCAGGCCCCGCATGACCTCTTCTCCACCCGACAAACCCGCTGCCGGGGAGAACAAGCGAATCGTCCGCTGCACCTGATACATCATCGTATCTTTGGAACGGGCCGGCCATACCATCAGCTCTTCATCCAACAGGCTTGATCCTGCATTGCTCATGAGCTCCTCGCCTACAAGATACAAGATAGGAATCGTAGTATGTTCCGGCAGCAGAAGCTCCTTCTCCTTGTTGAACGCCGCCATATTCCGGCAGCCCGTCATGTCGGCGATAATCAGTCCCGTGTTCAGGGCGGACTGCAGTCGCGGTTCCCATTTACGGAACATCATGACCTCGAAGCAGTTCTCCGTCAAGGTTATGAACATTTCGTTCACGCGGCCCGGAGAACGGCTGATCAATGCGGCCCGCAGCGTGGTGGGACAAGCATCTCCAATCGCCATCGGCGTCGTGGGACGCACATACAGATTGCCGGATTGGAAATCCGGAAACGCATAGACCTTTCCGAGCTCCGTCATTTCTTCCGTTTGATTTGACATTCTGGACACACCCCCCCGAATACGACGTGAGCATGATGGATAACGTAGTTGGTTTCACCGGCTACCGTAGCAGCCCAATCCTCTGGCACCTCCGTCATGACCTCGTCCACTTTGCCGCAGACTTCACAAATAATATGCTGGTGCTCGTCGGTACGGGCATCGTATCGACTCGCGCTCTCGCCCAGCTTCAATTCTCGGATCAGCTGTTTATCCGTCAAGTAACGCAGGGAATTATATACCGTCCCGTACGCGAGATTATATCCTTTCTCCACCAGCCGGTTCATGATATCCGCAGCAGTCGGATGATCATGCGATTCCCGAAGGACATCGTACACCGCTTGGCGTTGCGTTGTCAGATTTAAAGATTTCAAGGTATTCACCCTTTTAATTTATTTTTAGATCAAGTATAAATCTTATTCGCCTCGAGGTCAACATCCCGCGCCAAAAACGCTGCTGGTAATCTTTAAGATTTCTTTAGATTCAATTAAAAATTACTTTAGTTTGTCTGGCTAGACTTAGAACATACATAAATGAGACGTATAACCAGCCAAAGGAGACGATAGAGCGCCATGGAATCCATAACCAAGCATCCCCGCAAAGCACCTCCAGCCCCTGAAACATCCCGGCAGCAAACCGGCACGCTTCGGCATCAACGTGCGAACCGCCGCAAGGGACGCGCGAAATTAAGTCTGTTGCTGCTGCTGTTCGGCGTCATTCTGATAGGCGTGTTCATCGCGAGGGTATTTATCCCCCCTCCCATCAAAGCGAGCTCGGCCATCCTGATTCATGCGGACACGGGTCGCGTGCTCTATGCGATGCATGCCGATCTCCCCCTTCCTCCCGCAAGCATGTCCAAGATGATGACCGAGCTGCTGGTGCTGGAGGCTGTTCGTTCCGGGCAGCATGCCTGGGACGAGAACGTACCGGTCAGCCGATATGCCGCAGAGGTACCCGGTTCGGCCATCGGCATGCATGAAGGCGAACGTTACACGCTGAAGCAGCTGTTCGAAGCACTCATCATCCATTCCGCCAATGATGCGGCCGTTGCTATTGCGGAGCATCTCGGCGGGTCGGAGGCCCGATTCGTGGAGAGCATGAATATCCGGGCGAAGGAAATCGGCCTCTCAGACCGGACCGTATTCGCCAATGCTTCCGGTTTGCCTGCGGCCGACCTGGTTCCTTTTGCTGAAGCGGCCTCCGAAGGGGACACCGTCATGACGGCCCGGGACTCGGCCATGCTCGCCAGATGGCTGGTGAACAAACACCCGGATCTGCTTGAGGTAACCAGCCAGCGGGATTTGCCCGTCCCGCAGAAGGAGCTTTCCCTGCACACCACGAATCTCATGCTGCCCGGCGAGCCGCATGCTTACCAAGGCAATGACGGCTTCAAGACCGGGTATACGTCCTCGGCCGGTTATTGCTTCACAGGAACCGCGTCACGGGGCGGAAACCGGCTGATTTCCGTCGTGATGGGAACCGGGGACGCCGATCAGCGGTTTACGGAAACCCGGAAGCTGATGGATTACGGATTCGATCGCCAAGGCATCCTTTCGAATCTCGTATCCGGCCTCTTTAAATAGCTATTGTGCAAGTACTCCCTATTTTTGAAGGCAAAGCTGCACTTTATGCGGTTGTTTTAGGGTACACTGTTCCTAAAGGAATCATAGTTTTCATGGGAGATGTACGGGAGGATATCAATGAGAAGCGTATTAATCGTAGATGACGATAAAGAAATATCCGGGTTGATCTCCATTTATTTGGAGAATGAGGGATACCGCGTAATCCAAGCCCACGACGGGGAAGAAGCGCTGCAGGCCATGACCTCGAACAACGGAATGATAGATCTCGTCATCCTGGACGTCATGATGCCCAAGTTGAACGGGATCGACACCTGCCGCAGAATCCGGGAAACCTCGGCCATTCCCATTCTGATGCTGAGCGCGAAGAGCGAGGATATGGATAAAATACTGGGGCTGATGACAGGCGCGGATGATTATATGATTAAACCGTTCAATCCGCTGGAACTGACGACACGCGTCAAAACGCTGCTGCGGCGCTCCACCCAGTACAACGTGGACCTTCACCAGGGGGACAGCGACCGGATCCGGATCGACGGGCTCGACATTAACCGGACAACGCATGAAGTAACGGCCAATGGCCATGCGATCTCCCTGACAGCCAGGGAATTCGAGATTTTGTACTTGCTTGCCCGTCAGCCGGGGAGAATCTTTAGCGCCGAGGATATCTTCCAGCAGGTCTGGAAGGAAAAATATTACGTCTCCAACAATACGGTCATGGTTCATATCAGCAACCTGCGGGACAAGCTCGAGAAGGAACTCGGTTATAAACTCATCCAAACGGTATGGGGCGTCGGGTACAAAATCCATGCGTAAGCTGCAGTGGAAGATCATCACGCTGTTCTTCGCCAGCGGTGCCTTGACCTTGTCCATATTGTTCATCGCACAGCAGATCATGCGATTGATTGGCCGGGAGTATTGGAAGGAGCCCTGGGTAGACACCCTTTTCAGAGTGGAACGCACGCTGTCGAGTTTCTTCGGCTTTCCGGTCGTCCCGACGATCATCGGTATCTTGCTGTTTATCTGCATGGTGCTTCTCTTAAGTCAAGGCACCATTCGCCAAATCAATCAATTGATGCAGGGGACGCAGCGTTTGGCGAAGGGCGAGTTGGACCAGGCGATCATCGTAAGCTCGAACGACGAGCTGGGCCAGATGGCCGTGCAAATCAATCAAATGGCCCAGCAGCTCAAGCTGTCGCTGGCAGAGGAGCGGATGGCGGTCCAGTCCAAAAACGAGCTCATCAGCAACGTATCGCATGATCTGCGCACCCCGCTCACCTCCATCATCGGGTACTTGCGGCTGGTCAACGAAGACCATTACAAGGATGAGGTCGAACTCCGCTATTACACCGATATCGCCTACGATAAATCGCTGCGTCTGGGCGGGCTCGTGAACGATTTGTTTGAGTACACCCGTATGGGTTATTCCCCGATTAACCGTGTGGACATCAATTTGGTTGAGCTGCTTGCCCAATTGGCCGTGGACTTTTCATTGACCGGGCAGCATGAAGGAGTGCAGGTCGTGTTTACGCCTGCCGTGGAGAAAATCATGATCTCCTCGGACGGGGATAAGCTGATGCGCACCTTCGAGAATCTGTTGTCCAATGCGGTAAGGCACGGACGGGAGGCCGGGCGTGTGGATTTAAAAGTATCGCAGGATCCCAAGTTTGCCATCGTGCAGGTGATCAATTACGGTCCTCCGATTCCCCAGCATGCCATCCCCCACTTGTTCGAGCGGTTTTACCGGGCAGATGAATCGCGTACCGATCAAACCGGCGGCTCGGGGCTTGGCTTGGCCATCGTAAAAACCATCGTCGATGCCCATCATGGCACGATCCAGGTGACCAGTACGACAGAGCTGACGATGTTCGAGGTTCGCCTACCATTGCAGGCCCCAGAAAATTAACAAAAATTACGTTTGTCATTCGACATACAATTCCATTTTCCGATAAAATAGGGGGTGAATGTCTTCATCGCTCTGTCGTTCTTACCGCAGGGCACCTGAAAGGAATGATCCCCCTATGACTAATATACTATTTACCAACTTTTGTATATTCGTAACGTTCTTATACTTATCCGGACTGCTGTCCCAAAAATATGTCGCAGGTGTCGTGGCGCCCTCCTTCACCGTCAAGGTCAACGCCGGACTGCTCTTTGGCATCTATGGGATCATTTTGATGTACTACTCGTTCCCCATCGACCCGCGGTTTTTTGCCGATTTGCGGCATCTGGCCATTATGGTGATCGCCACCTACCTGGGATGGCTTCCGTCCTTGATTGCCGGCATGCTGATTGCACTCGGACGGCTAATCCTATTCGGCATGTCCGCTTCCTCGGCCATTGCAGGAGCCGGCATGCTGCTGATCAGCGTCGTCTGCGGAATTCTCTCCCGCACCCATTGGAATCGTCTGAGCAAAATGCTGCTAATGAGCGTATCCAGCATGCTGGTCATCTTGTTCATTATGGGGATGAATATCCCGAACCACCAAAAGGTGTTTACCGTCTTCACGCAGCAGCTCGTCATATCGGTGCTGGCCACGGTGGTCATCTACATGCTGACCGAGTATATCAACACCTCGAATAAACTGTTCCTGCAGATGAAAAAGAACGCGGAAACGGATTACCTGACCAGCCTGCACAATTTGCGCCAGTTCGAGCAGCTGTTGTCGGAACGCTTCCTCGAAGCCCAGCATTTCAGCGAGCGGCTGGGTGTCCTGGTCGTGGACATCGATCATTTCAAACAAATAAACGACACCTACGGCCATGCGGCCGGAGATGTCGTTTTGCAGCAGCTCAGCAAAGTGCTGAGGGATCATTCCCGTTCTTTTGATGAGGTATCCCGCAACGGCGGGGAGGAATTCTCGGTGCTGGTCCCGGAAGCGACCATCGACGAGACGGCCGCGATCGCGGAACGAATCCGAGCCGCGGTAGAGGACCACGTCTTCACCCTCGAAGACGGAGCCAAGCTTCGAATCACCGTGTCCATCGGCGCTGCCGTGCATCCCGATACGATCCGGTCCAAAAATGCCAAGGAGCTGCTCCAGCAAGCGGACCGCGAGCTGTACCGCGCGAAGGAAAGCGGGCGCAACCGCGTATGCTCCGCACCCGAAATCAATGACCTGATTCTCTCCTAATTCGGATCCGCCTTCAGGATGTCCTCAATGGCAGCCAGCGTATCCGAGGACAATTTCATACCGGAAGCCTTCACGTTCTCTTCCACCTGTTCCGGACGGCTGGCGCCCACCAGCGCGCTGGCTACGTTGTTCTGGCGCAGAATCCAGGCCAAGGCCAATTGGCCGACGGTCATGTCCAGCTCGCTTGCGACAAGGCCCAGCGCCTGTACTTTCTGTATGCTGTCTTCGTTTATTTTGAGCCGGTCGGCTCCAAGCTTCGACGCGCGGCTGTTCTCCGGCACGTCCTGCTTCGAGGCGTACTTGCCGGTCAGGAGCCCTTGAGCGAGCGGGGAGTATACGACCTGTCCAATCCCCTTCTTCTCGCCAAGCGGGATAATCTCCTCCTCGATCTTGCGCTCGAACATGTTGTACAGCGGCTGATTCACCACGATGCGGTCCAGCAAATACCGGTCCGCAACGGCCAAGGCCGCTTCCATCTGGGCTGCGGTCCACATGCTGACGCCGACATAGAGCACCTTGCCTTGCCGGACAAGATCATCCAGCGCGCGAAGCGTCTCCTCAAGCGGCGTTTCCTCATGATATCGATGGCAGTAGTAGATGTCGACGTAATCGGTGCCCAGCCGCTTCAGACTGGCATCGCACTGCTCTTTGATATGCTTGCGTGACAGCCCCTGATCATTCGGTCCGTCTCCCATCTTGCCAAACACCTTTGTGGCCAGCACATAGGATTCCCTCGGAAATGCCCTTAACGTCTCGCCCACAACGACTTCGGCCGCTCCTTGAGCGTAGACGTTCGCCGTATCGAAAAAGTTGACGCCGAGTCCATAGGCGGTCTGAATCGACTTGACCGCATTTTCCCGTTCCACGTATCCCCCGTAGGTCAGCCAGCTCCCGAGACTGATATCGCTAACCTTCAGTCCGCTTCCGCCCAATCTTCTGAATTCCATATGTGAAACCTCCTTCATACAAGATAGATGCTTATCCTTATTGTAACATCTTCCTGTACGATAAACAGATATCCCCCGCCTAGCGTTTGTAGCCGGTAGACTTTATTTTTACCTTGACCGATACATTAAATTTGGCATGCGGATAAATGGCAGCCCACTCCTCCATCTCCGTCCGGTTGTTCCAATGCGTGCCGCCATACCGGAGGCCGAAACCCAGCGGATCCAGTCCTGTTTTTTGAATTTTTTCCAGAACGCTTTTGACCGCTTGGGATAATTCCTTGCCGAATTGCGCTTCGATGTTGTCCAGATCCCTCGGATCCAGCTGCGCGGGATCCTCTTTCTCCTCCAATATCGCCGTGATCCTTATCTTATAATCAATCGTTTCTTCCCCCCGTTTATCCGTTACGATCTTGTATCTGGCCCGGGTTCTGTCCGTGTTCACTTCAAGCAGCTTGCCGCCAATCTTCGTTCCGAAATTCGTGCTTAAATTCCGGAGGTCCAGCAGATTATACAGCCTGGTTTCATCCCGGGTCAGGATGTACTTCACTTTGTTCTTGTCCATCAAGGCTACCTTATCGATATTCAGAACGTCGTCCTCAGTCGTTTCCACGACGGGCATAACCGGGTCCTCCCCCTCCTCCATCATTCGGCGGCTCAGATCGAAGGAATAGGTCTTCGTGATGAAAGGGGATTCGGTGCCATCCTCGCTGAGTGCCAGAAATATGGCGTTCCCGGCGATCCGCTCCGTAGGGGGTTCCGCTTTCAATACGGCTTCTGCGGTAGGTACGGCAACAGCCGGATACATGAGCAGCTGCATGTCCCGTCTCCGAACGGTCCAGTCCTGGATTTTGCTGATATCTGTCCGCGCGAAAGCCTCGCCGTACATCACACCCTTGCAATGTCCGAAGTCAAGCTCCTTATCCACCTTGGATTTGACCTCCCGGATCGCCTCCGCAATACTTGTTGATTCCTGCGTAATGAGCAGGGACTTTTTGTCCCCGGTCTTCGGATCACCCGAAGGAATGGCGATTTTGAAGCTAAAACGGTGCATCCCGGGATTTTTCTCCGAGACATCGATGCCTATGGATACTACGAATAGCCTGAGATCGATATCCCGAAATTCGCAGCCCGACAGAAACAAAAAAGAGCAGCACATGATACAGAGCAGCCCTCGTTTCAGGCCATTCATGCTCTCTTCCTCCTTTTCTTCCATACCGCATAGATTAACATGGCAATAAGCAGGAACTCGCCCCCAAACCGGACATCCAGGAATACGATCGCCATATCGTTCAATATGTATTGATTCACAATTAACGACGTTCCGAAGGTGATAAGGGAAAAGAGCAACAGGACCCACCATTCGATTTTTCGCTTTTTATCTATCGATTTGCCCTGATCCCCCGTTAAACCGAAGCCCCCCAGGATCAATTCCTTCCCGACATGCCAGTGTATGATGGAATTCACGAGGGAAAGGCACATATAGGCCACGTAGAAGACGTAAATCATCCGTTCAACGATGAAATAACGAATCCGGAGTGCGTCTATCGTCGAAAAGGCCGGATACACGTGTCCTCCGGCTCCTGCGGCTCCCAATATCCCGATGGGCGCGAACATCGAAACGAGAAGGGTCAGGATGCTGACTACCACGATCGCCCAAATATGGCGGACTCGGAATCGGTGAAAGATCCGGTTGAATACCACCATGTTCACGTACCCCGTAAAAATATAGGTTGCTGCCGCAACCGTCCCGTAATTGGGTAAATTCCAGGCATAGGTAATGATCTGCCTCACGGCATCCCAGCTGAAATACGGATTGCTGAAGACGCGCCATGACATATAAGCAATCAGGGGAACGGTGATGTACAAAATCATTTCCAACCCGTAAAGAATCGACTCGGAATCGAGCCTGGCGCTAAGCGCCACAACCACCAGAAAGCCCATCAGAACGATATAGGGAGACACGTCCGGACTGATGTAACGGTTGGTAATATCCACGAAGCTGGTCAAGGTAATGACGCTGGAGAAATACCACGCAAGTCCGTATAACACAAGCAGGATGCCGGATATCCCTTTCGGCATCACCGATTGGAAAATCTCCGGCAGCCCTTGTCCCGGAAATTTCTGAATCAGTTTGATGAAGCCGAACATAATCAGGGTCCCGATCGGGATGGATACGAGGATCGACATCATCGCACCGTCAAAGCGATCCGTAATCAAGATGCGGGGGACATAATTAATCAGGTTGATGGTTGCGTTGAGCAGGAAGAGGTAATAAAAATATTTGTTTCTAACCACTTCGCTGGTCCCCTTTCTTGTTCCGATCCACGGCAAACATCTTCAAGTAAGGTTTGCCGAAGGACCGTAGGCTCGTGAGGTACATGATCATGGCCACCACACCCAGCACGATGCCAACCAAGCCGAAGAAGGTCGCAAGCACGATGAACAGATACTTCGTAACGCGGATGCCGGAGCTCATCATCGTGATCGGGATGACGAAGTTGGTAATGGCAACCGCGGACACCAGAATGATCATGATGTTGCTGACCAGTCCGGCCTCCGTAGCGGCGGTTCCCAGAATGAGACCCCCGACCGTGGTTGCTGTCTGGCCAATCGCTTTGGGCAGCCGAACGCTGGCCTCCGTCAGAAATTCCATCGCGAGCAGCATAAAGATCACTTCGAAGAAGGACGGGTACGGTACCGTGGCCCGGCTTCCTGCAATGAGAAGCGTAACTTGCATCCTCAATATTTCCGGGTTATACGAAGTGAATGCCACGTACAGACTTGGCATCAGCACGGTTACAAACAAAGCGATATACCGAACTGCCTTGAGAAACCAGCCGATCGGAGGAAGCTGGATTTTATCGTCCATCGCGGTAAAGAAATCATTGAATATGGCCGGCAGCAGAAGGGCATACCCCGTTGAATCCATCAACACGGCGATCTTTCCCTGCGATATATTCAGGACAGTCCGGTCTGGGCGTTCGGTCAGCATCAGCGTCGGGTACAGCCGAAATTTGGGGTGCATCGTGTGTCTCTCGATTTCGGATGCCGACTGCACAATATCCGCTTTGAGCTCGGACAGTCGCTTTTTAAGCTCCTGCAGCACCGTTTCTTCGACTTTGAGCGCATCGTACATAATGATGATCCGGGTCTGCGATATTTTGCCGACGGTCATGAATTCCGTCTTCAAGTCGGTGGTTTGGTATCGATGGCGAACCAGGTTCAGGTTCACCTCGATATTCTCCGTAAACGAATCATCGGGTCCCTGGATGACGTTCTCCGTACTGGCGGGTTGGATAAAACTGGCATTAACCAAGACGGCGTCAAAAAGAAGCACGGTGTCCCGTATGAATATGGCAACGCAGCCCCTCAGTATATTGCGGAGCAATTCCTGTTCATCTTTCGGCTCCATGCTCGATGGAAAGGAGCGGATGAATTGCTCGTATAAGTCCAAGGAATTCAGCTCATAAAAGCGATTAATCAAATTATCGTTGATCATGACGGGATCGCACATGCACTTTAAATAGACCAGCAGCGCGTGCTCAGCCTCGTTCTTCAGCTCGCGCTGCTCGATATCACCGATGCGGTTAAGCTGCTCCTTCAGGCAGTTCTTGGCTTGGTCCGCGTTCAAATACTGTTCGCTGGTCATGATACCACCCCTCCATTTTCTTATATTTCCGAGAACTCCCTCTTGTCTCCCTAGGTTCTGCACAAATGTCCCAAAATATTTACATTCCTCCAGAAAACTTCGAAGAGCATCATTCCGAGCAGCATAGTTTCTAATCATTCCCATGTGGTAATAATGAAGAACAAGAGACTGAGTTTATGGGGGATACCCATAGTAACCAAGGAGGAATCGTGAATGAACCCATCCAATTCATCGCATCAGGAATTGCCGCAATTTCCGGAGTCGCTGTGGGTAGCGACAACCGAACTGCCTACCTTTTCCCGCTTGGCCGAAGATATTGAGACGGATGTGGCCGTAGTCGGGGCCGGTATAACCGGCATCACGACCGCTTATCTGCTAGCCAAGGCAGGCAAAGATGTCGTGCTGATCGAGGCAGGGCAAATCCTGAACGGGACCACCGGCCATACAACAGCCAAGGTCACGGCCCAGCACGGGCTGATTTATCATGAATTCCTGAATCATTTCGGGGATGAGAAGACAAGGCTCTATTACGAAGGGAATCGGGAAGCGATTGAATTCATTAGGGACATTGTTGGCGGAGACGAGGAGAAGTTTGGGCTAAAGCTGGAGGATGCCTATATTTACGCTCAAACGGAAGACAAATACCTCTCCAAGCTGGAGGACGAAATCAAAGCCTACGATAAGCTCGGCATCCCGGGAGAATGGCAGGAAAGCCTTCCTCTGCCTATGTCCGTCCGTGGAGCGATCAAGATGCCGGGGCAATATCAGTTCCATCCCCTGCAATACCTTAAGCATCTGACGGAACAATTTCTGAAGCTTGGTGGACGAATCTATGAGAATACGACCATGGATGAAAAAGTCGAAACCGACGGACCGATCACACTGCTCACCAAACGGGGCGGCCACCGGATTACTTGCAACCACGCCGTATCCGCGTCTCATTTTCCGTTCTATGACGGGAAAGGGCTGTTCTTCACGCGGCTGCATGTGGAACGTTCCTATGCGGTTGCCGTCAAACCCGAAACCGCTTATCCCGGCGGGATGTTCCTGAGCGTGGATCAGCCGACCCGTTCCCTGCGGTCAGCTACCTATAACGGCGAGGAGTTGGTTATCGTCGGCGGCGAGAACCATCCGACGGGACGCAGCATCTGCACCCATCAGCATTACGAAAACCTGGAGCTTTTTGCAGGAAATCTGCTGGGCGCCTCCGCCATTCCTTATCGCTGGTCGACCCAGGACCTGATCACCCTGGACAACATGCCTTATATCGGACCGATCACGTCCAATCAGGACCGGATCTTTGTCGCGACAGGCTTCCGGAAATGGGGGATGACAACGGGAACATTGGCCGCGAAGATCATTTGCGATCAAATACTGGAGAAGGATAACCGTTATGCCGACGTCTTTAGCCCGTCCCGCTTCAAGGCAGACCCGAGCATCAAAACATTTGTCGCGCAAAATGCCATGGTTGCGAAGGATTTCGTTGCCGGCAAGTTCGAAATGTCCCACGCCGACATAACCGAGCTGAAGCCAGGCGAAGGCGCCGTCGTCCGCCATAACGGGCAGCGTGCCGGGGCCTACAAGGATGATCAAGGAAACCTCTATCTTGTGGATACCACCTGTACCCATCTCGGCTGCGAGGTGGAATGGAACGAGGGCGAACGCTCATGGGATTGCCCTTGCCACGGATCACGCTTCCGCCATAACGGCGAGGTGCTGGAAGGACCGGCTATTGAGCCGTTGAAGCAATTGGACCCGGAGAGCTGATCCCGGCCCACCGATCCTTAAGAGGACCCCAAACCAAAAAGAAGTGAAGCCACCGGGCTTCACTTCTTTTTATACATCACCTGCGATATTAGCAGCACCTGCGAGATTCGGACGGCTAATCTCTAAAGATTTATTCCTTCATTCAAAAAGGCACCCTGACGGGTGCCTGTGTCTTGATATGGCGAAGATGATCTTTGCACGCCAGCCTAAGCGATTTCCGGCGCCAGCTCCTCGCGGTATGCCGCAAGCGACTGATCCACGATGACCTGTATGAAATCGGGATCGATATCCTGGATCCAAGGCATGGCGTTATTCCAAGCATTTTCCTCGATTTGAAGCGCGAGCTGCCTCTGATCCCATTCATCCACCGTTCGATCCATCCGGTCGCACAGCTCCGTCAGGGTCATGTCCATTGAATGGCCCAGCTCATGTGCGAATACCACCGTAAAATAGGCATGGAACGGCTCAAGCGTGCCAAACAGCTGCAAGCACTGCTGGCGTATGACTTCGGTATACATCGTCACGCTGTGCGAATGCATCACATATTTTCCGCCGATTAACCGGCCCCCTGGAAAATACGCCTCCATCTCCACGGTGACACTGCTGCCCGACCGACGTAGAAGCTCTTGCGTAATTCGGTTCAGTTCGGACTTATTCAATAATGATCATGGCTCCCTTTAAAGATATAAACATAAACATCATTATAAAAGAACCATATGAAATTGCAATATCAAATATGCCTGCCGGCTTACTCCGAGCCTGTCAAAAACCTTAAGCGGCGCGGCTTGAGGGATACGGCCGCAGGCGTCTCCATATATATCTCCCCGTCCGTGTCGGCCTTCATGGGCCCATCCGTTATCAGCTTGATCGAAGCGGCCCTCACCTACGAGATGCTCTCGTTGGACGGCTTCGATGATACATCATTCCCGCCTCCCTCTGATCCGTACCTGATTGGCTTGCTTCTATTATTACCCTTTGTTATGAATCGAATAATCAACAAAAAGAAGACCCGCTTCGCAATCGAAGAGGTCTTCTTGTCATAGCTTTCCTTGCCTCGTTATCCGGCTTCATGCTGTTCGCTGAATTGGCTGTTATACAGGTCCGCGTAGAAGCCGCCTTGGGACAGCAGCTCTTCATGGGTTCCCTGCTCGATGATGCTGCCCTTGTTCATGACCAGAATCAGGTCCGCATCCCGGATCGTGGACAACCGATGCGCGATGACAAAGCTGGTCCGGTCCTTCATCAGCTCATTCATTGCTTTCTGAATATAAAGCTCCGTCCGCGTATCCACGCTGCTGGTGGCTTCATCAAGGATGAGAATCGACGGGTTGGCGAGAATGGCCCGCGCAATCGTCAGAAGCTGTTTCTGCCCTTGCGATATATTAGAGGCTTCCTCGTTCAGAACGGTATCATAGCCCTCCGGCAGCGTCCGGATGAAATGATCCGCGTGGGCCGCTTCCGCCGCCCGGATGATCTCTTGTTCTGTGGCGCCTTCCCTTCCGTATCCGATATTATCCCGGATCGTCCCGTTAAAGAGCCAGGTATCCTGCAGCACCATCCCGAACAGGCTGCGCAGTTCACTGCGCCGAAGAGCCGTAATATCCGTGCCGTCTATCGTAATCTTGCCCTGATTCAGCTCATAGAACCGCATCAGCAGATTGATGAGCGTGGTCTTCCCTGCACCGGTCGGACCGACGATGGCGACCGTTTGCCCGTGCTTCACGTCTACATTCATATCTTCGATGAGAAGCTGGTCCGCTTTATAGCCGAAGCTCACATGCTCGAAAGACACATCGCCAAGCGGCTTCTTGAGCGCCGCCGGAGCTGTATGCTCTGACACTTCCTCTTCCTCATCCATCACTTCAAATACGCGCTCTGCCGATGCGATGGTGGATTGAATGACGTTCGCGATATTCGCAAGCTGGGTAATCGGCTGCGTGAATTGGCGCGAATATTGGATGAATGCCTGAATGTCCCCGATCTCAATCGCTCTGCGGGTAACCAACACCCCGCCGACGACACTGACAATCACATAACCGATATTTCCGACAAAACCCATCAGTGGCATAATGGTACCCGATATAAATTGGGCTCTCCAACCGGCATCGTAGAGTTTGTCGTTGACCTCATCAAATTGCTCCATGGACTGTCGTTCCCGGCCAAAAGCCTTCACCACTTTATGACCCGTGTACATTTCTTCCACATGTCCGTTCAGCTCACCCAAATGCTTCTGCTGAGCCACAAAATGCTTCTGCGAGCGCTTGGCGACCATAATGGTCACCACCACGCTGAGCGGCAGGGTCAGGATGACCACCAACGTCAGCAGCGGGCTGATCGTGAGCATCATGACGATGACGCCGACCAGCGTCACCACGGAAGTAATCATCTGGGTCAAGCTCTGCTGAAGCGTGCCGCTGATATTGTCCATATCGTTGGTCACCCGGCTCAGCGTTTCCCCATGCGTGCGGGCGTCGAAATATTTCAGCGGCAATCGGCCGAGTTTGTTGTACACGTCCTTGCGCAAATCATAGACGGTGCGCTGGGCCACGCCGGCCATGACATACTGCTGGATGTACGCAAACAGCGAGCTTAAGAGATATAGTCCTGCTAGCCAGAGCATAATCGTCCGAATGGCGTCAAAATCGATTCCGGCACCCGGCACGCCTTGCATCTTAGCCATGAAGCCTTTGAACAGGATCGTGGTGGCATCCCCCAATATTTTCGGGCTCACGATGCTGAATATCGTACTGAGGATAGCTGCGATCAAAACGATCAGCAGCTTGCCGGTATGCGGCTTGAGATATCGCGTTAACCGGCGAAACGTGCCTTTGAAGTCCTTGGCTTTCTCCCCTGCCATCCCGGGCCCGTGCGGGCCGCCGCCAAAGGGACCGCCCGGTCCCCGGGGATGTCCTCCCCGTTTCTTCTCACTCATGCGATCTCCTCCTCTGACAGCTGCGAGGTGACGATTTCGCGGTAAACATCGCTGGAAGCCATGAGCTCCTCATGCGTGCCGATACCGGCAATGCGTCCCTCGTCCAGCACGATAATCCGATCGGCGTCCATGACGGTGCTGACCCGCTGAGCGACGATCAGAACGGTGGCGTCCGTCGTTTCCTCGCGAAGCGCTGCGCGAAGATTGGCGTCCGTCTTGAAATCCAGCGCCGAGAAGCTGTCGTCAAACACATAAATCTCGGGTCTGCGAACCAATGCCCTTGCAATCGAGAGCCGCTGCTTCTGGCCGCCGGATACGTTGCTGCCGCCCTGCGAAATCTCGGCATCGTAACCGCCTTCCATGGAGGAGATAAAGTCGGCGGCCTGGGCAACCTTCGCTGCATGCCGGATCTCCTCGTCCGTTGCATCCTCTTTGCCGTAGCGGATATTCTCCGCGATGGTGCCAGTGAAGAGCAGCGCCTTCTGCGGCACGAATCCGATCCGGTTCCGCAGATCCTCCTGCATCATGTCGCGGATATCGGTACCGTTGACGAGAATCCGTCCCGACGTCACATCATAGAAACGCGGGATCAGGCTGATCAGGGTGGATTTGCCCGAGCCGGTTCCGCCGATGATCGCCGTAACTTCACCCGGCCCGGCATGGAAGGAGATATCGGATATGGCGGGCTCCTCCGCGCCAGGGTAATAGAAGGTCACATCCTGAAATTCGATCGATCCCTGCAACACGCCGGCATCGCGCGGCTGTTTCGGATCATGGATCTCGGGTATCATGTTTAATACTTCATTGATCCGGACCGCCGATGCCTGCGCACGCGGAATCATGACAAACATGACGGATAGCATGATCAGCGAGAACATGATCATCATCGCGTATTGGAGAAACGCCATGAGGTCGCCGACCTTCATATGTTCGGCGTCTATGCGGTGGGCTCCGAACCAGACGATCGCCAGCGTGGCAAAGTTCATGACCAGCATCATGACGGGCATCATCGCCCCCATGATTTTATTGACTTTGATCGAAGTGGCCGTCAGGTCCTCGTTCGCATCGTTAAAGCGGACCGTTTCATGGTCCATCCGGTTAAAGGAGCGAATGACCCGGATTCCGGTCAGATTCTCCCGCAGCACGCGGCTCAGCGTATCGATCTTCACCTGGATCGCTTTGAAGAGCGGTATGCCTTTTTTGGCGATCAGGAAAATAGCGAGTGCCAGAATCGGCAGGACAACCAACAGCACCGTCGTCAGTCCGGGATCTCTCGACACGGCCATTACGATGCCCCCGATACACATCATCGGCGCAATCGCCATCATGCGAAGGATCATGATCGTAACCTGCTGCACCTGCGTAATGTCGTTTGTCGTACGGGTAATCAGCGAGGCCGTTCCGATCTTGTCGAACTCCTGCAGCGTGAAATTCTCGACATGGGAGAATACGCGCCCGCGAAGAATCTTCCCGAATCCGGTAGCCGATTTGGATGCGAGATAACTCGCGGCTATTGAGCAAATCATGCCCCCCGCCGCAACCAGCAGCATAAAGCCGCCCACGCGCCAAATATAAGGGACGTCTCCCTTCACGATGCCGATATCCACGATGTCCGCCATCAAGGTAGGCAAGTACAGATCAGACAGACACTGGAAAAATGTGAACAGCAGGACCAAAATGACCGCTGTCCGGTACGGTTTCATATAGTGAAACAGCTTTAACAAATCCCCCACCCCTACTCGTTGTCAAAAGTCGTTTCGTTCGATTTGCGTTTTTGTTCATGAAAATGATATACCTTCGTCAGCAGCTCCGTCAGTTTGACGCTGTCCTCCTCCCCGAGGAAATCCACCAGCTCGTTAAAGCTGTTCTTGACGTTCTGATAGGTTTGCTGGACAACGCGGTTCCCTTCCTCCGTCAGCTGCACGCGGACCGCTCGCCGATCCTGGGCATCCATCACCCGCTCCACCAGCCCCTTGCTCTCCAGTGCATTAATGAATTGCGTGATCGTCGGCGACGTAACATTCATCATGCTGCTGATCTCGGACACTTTCATGCCGGGACCAGCAGGCTCGATATGATGTTTAAGTCCCATCAGAACGCGAATCTCACCTGGTGTATACCCTGAAATCAAGTGCTGATCCCACTCCTGCTTGTGGAACATGCGTATGCTGTACAAGAGCCTGCCGGCGACGCTGTCCTCCCGCCTGCCGCCCTTCATGCACGGTCCTTCCCGCGAATGTTGGTCCTCGTTGCCTTTCATTTCTTTATGTAAATCTGGATGTTGATCCTCTGCCATGGTCCACCTCTTTTCGGCAACAGCTCGAATAAATAGATAGATTGCCTATTTATTTGGTTACCTAACTATATACCCGGAAGATGACCGAAGTCAAATCGACTCCGGCCTTCCCTTAGCCTCCATTATTCATCATCGTACAGCTGCTGCTGATATGCCCCTTTGCGGCCTCGGTCGTTCTTGCGGGACGACTTGCCCGAGCTCTTGTTTTGACGGCGGGTGCTTACCCTCTCTTTGCGGGCGATATGGGCCAGCTCCCGCTCCGTCTTCTTGTAGTTCGCATATCGCTTTGCATCCAGCGTTCCGTCCTGCAGCGCTTCCCGGACCGCACAGCCGGCCTCCGTTTCATGACGGCAATCATGGAACCGGCACTGCTGCGCCAGCGCGGAAATATCCGCGAAGGTCGCCTCGAACCCTTCCTCCGAATCCCACAGCTGCAGCTCCCGCATGCCCGGCGTATCCACCATGACCGCGCCTCCCGGCAGCACGAACAGCTCCCGGTGCGTCGTGGTGTGCCGTCCTCTTGCGTCCTCCTCGCGTATCCCTTGAACCCGCTGCATCTCCTGGCCGGATAGCCAGTTCAGCAGCGTCGATTTGCCGGCACCGGAGGTACCCGTAATGGCAACCGTTTTCCCTTGCACCAGATACTCCCCAAGCTGCTCCTTTCCTTGATCCATCAAAGAGCTTACCGCATGGACCGGCACGCCTGGAGCAACAGCCTCTACCTCCGCGACGTACGCTTCCGGCGATTCGCATAGGTCCGCCTTGGTGAGCAGCACGACCGGTGCGGCTCCGCTCTCCCAGACCGCAATCAGATAGCGTTCAATCCGGCGAACATTAAAA
Source organism: Paenibacillus sp. HGF5 (assembly GCF_000204455.1). Classification (NCBI taxonomy): domain Bacteria; kingdom Bacillati; phylum Bacillota; class Bacilli; order Caryophanales; family Paenibacillaceae; genus Paenibacillus; species Paenibacillus sp. HGF5. The sequence continues at coordinate 44,580 of NZ_AEXS01000028.1, forward strand.
TCCTTGTTGAGCGCGTTAATGATAAACACGGTATCCATGTTGGCCGCAATGATCTGCTCATCCGGCACGCTTCCTGCTTCCCTGCGCGTGACGGCGGATTGACGGGGCAGCAGATGATGAATGACGGCACGGGATTCGCCCTGCAGCGGCTCCACCATGACCCAATCGCCGACTGCGGGAAAGTCGCTTTTGCTGCCCGCTTCGTATTCATACTTGCCTGTGACAATGGCCGTCTGCTCACCCTCTTGGGTGATAATGCGATACTGCTTCGAGAATTGGGCCGTAATGCGGGCCGGCACCAGCGCCTTGTCCTGCTTCGGGATCTGAGCGGCCATCAAACGCCAATGTTCATTCCATCCATAGGCTTGCAACGTTGTCATGTCTTGTTTAGTCAAATTCGTGATATCCCCTTATCGTTGTTGGATTGGTTGTTAACAAATGATCAAACATAAAAAAACCGCAGATTTGTATCCGCGGCTGATCTGAAACTATGCAGGAAGAAGGCATCGATCCTCGGCAGCCAAACCGCCAAAGATCATACCGAAGCCTTGCATAGACACAAAAAACCCGCAGGATACCAAGCACGGTCTCCTGCGGGTTCTTAGGTACGGAGGTGAAGACATGATAAACCAAATGCCTTACACCCCGGGTACCATTAGAATTTCCCGTCCAAAGAGACCAACGTCAATGCGACCCATCCACTATGCATCATAACCATTTGACATCAGCCTCCTTCAGCTTAATTAGTATATCCGTATTATAGGATTCGTATTTCCAGGTGTCAACATCCCATGAAAAAATTAGATGCGCCTGTAATGCCTCCACTCCTCCGGCAGCAGCATCCCGTACTGTCGATTCAGGAAGCGGTCATCAACGAGCGTCAGCGTCCCGCTGTCCTGCTCCGATCGGATCAAGCGTCCTCCGGCCTGCAGCACTTTGTTCATGCCGGGGTACACGTAGGCATAATCGTATCCCCTCTTGCCGGTACGTTCAAAATAATCCTTGATGATATCATTCTCGAAGGAAAGCTGCGGCAATCCTACACCGATGACCACCACGCTCGAAAGCCGTTCTCCCTTCAAATCGATGCCTTCGGAGAAAATACCGCCCATCACGGCAAATCCGATCAGCGGATCTTCCGCATCCGCCTGGAATGCATTCAGGAACGCCTCCCGCTCCTCCTCGCTCATTCCATGCCCTTGGAGCAAGGTACGGGCTTCCGGGTTCATTCTGGCAAACGCCTCATGAATATCCTGCATGTAGGGATAGGACGGCAGAAAGATCAAGGTATTCACCGGTTTTTCCTGAACCAGTGCGCTCAGCATCCGGACGATGGCTTCGCTATTGCGCTCCCGATCCTTGAATCTCGTCGATAACGGCAAGATCCGAACATCCAATTGCTCAGAGGAGAAGGGCGAGGGAATCGAGAGGCTGTAATCCTCTTCCTCGGCTCCGAGCATGTCGCGGTAATATCCAAGCGGCATGAGTGTTGCCGAGAAGAATACGCTGGAACGGTAGTTTTTTCCCGCTTGCTGAAGCAAATAAGAGGGGTCCAGGCAGAACAGCTTGAGAAACACCTCGCTTCCGCTCATCTCCGCATACGTGACAAAGCGGTCGTCATACAGCTTGGAGATGCGCAGATACCCCTGCACGGCAAAATAGCATTCCAAAAGCGCATCGGCCTCATCCCCGCTCTTGCCGGTCATCAGTTCGGCCTCTGCCTGGAGCGAGAAATCCTCCAGCAGCTCGACCATCATCTCCGGCTGCTGAGACCCGACGATTCGCTCTTCCTCCTCGCTGACCTTGCGCAGCACCTTAAAGCGGTTATTCACCCGCTTCGCCGTGTTGTAAAGCCCGGGATTGCTCTCTTTGTACGCCCTTTGCAGCTCCAAGAACGCGGACTTATTCAGCTCGGCCGAGAACATCCCCCTTGCCCGGTCGACCAGGTTGTGCGCCTCGTCAATGAGCAGCACGCTGCGCTTCTTCACGTCCTCCGGCATCCGCTTGAAGGAGACGCGCGGGTCGAATACGTAGTTGTAATCGCAGATGACGGCATCGGCGGCGTACGCGGCATCCAGCGAGAATTCAAACGGGCACACCGTATGCTTGCGGGCATACGCTTCGACGACCGGCCTCGTGATCAACGTTTCATTCGAGAGCAAATCCAGTATGGCGTCATTAATCCGGTCATAGTAGCCCTCCGAGAACGCGCAGCCCATCTGGCTGCAGCCTTCCGCTTCGCTGAAACAGATCTTGTCCTTCGCCGTCAGCGTGACCGTGTGCATGCAGAGCCCTTGACGCTCCATGCGCGCCATGGCTTCCTCCGCGGTGGTACGGGTAATCGTCTTGGCCGTCAGGTAAAAAATCCGGGACAACAGGCCCTCGCCGATCGCTTTGACCGAAGGAAACAGCGTGGATATGGTTTTGCCGATGCCCGTAGGGGCTTTGGCAAACAATCTTCGTCCTTCCCCGATGCTTTTATACACGGCTCCGGCCAGCTTTCGCTGTCCCTCGCGGTAGGCGGGAAACGGAAACTTCAGTTCACGGATGCTCCGGTCCCTCCGCTCGCCATGCTCCCGCAGCAGGTTGGCATAAGGCGCGTAGGCCGCCACAACCTCGAGCACAAAGGATTCCAGCTGAGCGAAGCTCCATTCCTGCACGAACTGCTTCCGCTCTCCGCTCGGGACCTGGAAGTAGGTCAGTCTCACGGCCATCGTCGGAATCTCATGCAACCTCGCGTACATATAGGCATACATTTTGGCCTGTGCCCAATGAACCGGGTACGTGTGCTCCGTAATCTCGCCCAAATCGCCGGAGGTCGACTTGATCTCGTCAATCATGATCCGCCCTTCCTCTTGAATCAGACCGTCGCAGCGGCCTTCCACCACAAACAGCAGATCCTCGTAAGGAATCTCCGCTTCAAGCTGAACTTCCTTCTGATCATTCTCGCCATAGTCGCGCTGTACCTGTTGATGCGCACGGGTCCCCTCGGTCAGGGATGTCGCCGTGCGAAAACCCGAGGTAATGCTGCCGCTGCGAAAGACGTATTCCACCAGCGGCCTGACGGATATTTGGATAGTATGAGGCATGATGGTCTCCTTCGTTCAAGTTCTATGAAGGGTATTATACCAAACATTCGTTCCGGAATGCGAAGCATCCGCGGGCATTCGATAACAAAAAAAAACGTGCAGAAGGCATCCTGACAGGATGGCGTTCTGCACGCGGTATTCAACTCATGCTTACGGGGCTTTCTTCTGCATCTGATCCAAACTCTTGAACTCGTACCCCCGGTTCCTTGCTTCGTCAATGATCCGTCCCAGCGCCTCCGTGTTGTCCTTGGAGATGGAGTGCAGCAGGATGACGGCGCCGGGGTGAAGCTGCGCGGTCACTTTATCGTAAGCATACTGAGCGCCGCGCTGGGACTTTACGTCCCAATCCATATACGCGAGCGACCAGAAGACATTGGTGTACCCCAGCTGCTTGCTGGTCGCCAGGGACCGCTCATCGAAGATGCCGCGCGGCGTGCGCAAATATTTCATGTCCGGCTGGCCGGTGATGCGCATAACCTCCTTCTTCACCCGTTCCAGCTCCTCGGTCAGCTTCTCTGCCGAGATCGTGGTCACGTCCGGATGATTCCAGGAATGGTTGCCGATAATATGGCCTTCCGCCGTCATCCGTTTCAGCAGATCTTCCTGTGTCTTCACATAATGTCCGGTCACGAAAAAGGTGGCGGGCACCTTTTTCTCTTTAAGCGTATCCAGAATACGGGAGGTATACCCATTCTCGTATCCGTTATCAAAGGTAAGATAAAGCTCCTTCTGCTCGGCATCTCCCATGAAGATAGCATCGTATTTTTGCAGAAGCTCCTTGAAGCCCTCCTCGTTGATCGAGGGCAGCTGGCCGTTGACGCTTTTCTTAAATCCAAAGTGAAACGGACCGCTTCCGCCCGCCAAAGCCGCTCCGGTGATGGACAGCATTACCGCCAAGCTCACAAGAAGCATAAGGGCCGGCCGAAGGATACCACGTTTCTTCATATCCGTTCTCTCTCCTTCATTGTTGTGATATGGATCGACTCCCTTGATGAAAGACGTACCAAGGGTGGTATCACCTAATATCCCACAAATCGGAGCAAACTATGTGTCAATCCAGGACAGTCCTAGTTTCGGATGGGGCGGCATGTTTACGTGATCTTGATCAACCGGCCCTTCTGATGGCTCTGCAGCGCATATTCGATCATCCGAATGACATTGCGGGCTTCTTCAGGCTGGACAGGCAGCGAACCTCCTTTAAGGATCGCTTCGGCCAATCCCTGGTAAAAAGCTTGATAGCGTCCCGGCAGCGTCTCAATCTCCCCTTGCACCGCCAGCCCGCTCAGCTCGGTAGCCAGCTCCCCGTATTGGTCCGGCTGGTCTTCGCCCCAGCCCGCGTCCCCGGGATGCATGCCCTGCTTCAGCTGGCCTTCCTGCGGATCCGTTCCATATTTCAGGAAGCTTCCCTTATCGCCATGCAGCTCGAATTTCGGCCCCGCCTGCCGTACCAGCGAACCGGAATGCAGAATGACGCGAAACGTCTTATAACCCAGCACCAGATGAAAATAATCATGGGCTTTGGCCCCTTTGCGCTCCGTTCTCAAGTCCGCCCAGAGCGTCTCCGGCAGGCCGAACAGGAACAGCGCCTGATCGATCAAATGCGAACCTAAGTCATACAAGATCCCGGATCCGGCAATCCCTTGCTCCCTCCACCGCTCCGACTGAACTTCCGGACGGTAGCGGCTGAACTGCGACTGATAGATGGAAAGCTTGCCTAAGGCTCCCGTCTCCAGCAGATTGCGGACGGTCAGAAAATCATTGTCCCAGCGGCGGTTGTGGTACACCGTCAGCAGCACGCCCTTCTGCTTGGCCAGATCAATCAGCTCGTCCGCTTCGGCGGATGTTACGGTAAACGGCTTCTCGACGACCACATGCTTTCCGGCCTCGATGGCTAACCGGGTATATTCATAATGCGTTGCATTCGGACTCGTAATGATGACAACATCGATATCCGGAATGGACAAGAGCTCATCCACGCTGTCGACAACGGCCGTATCGGGCATATCCTGGTGGACCTTGTCCGGATCCGATGATACAACCGTGTGCACCCTGTAATCCGGCACGCTTCTAAGAATAGGTGCATGAAACACCGACCCGGACAGGCCGTAGCCGATGATCCCCGCTTGTATTGCCATAACGCAAGCCTCCTCTTCCCATGGTTCTATGATGATTCGATATGTATCGCTTGGTTTCCTTGCAACATCTTAACATTCCGCAAATATTTTACAACCTTATAAGGGAAAGCCGCCTGCACGTCGTTCTTGTGCAGGCGGCTTCGCTATTCCGTGCTGTCCGCATTTGCGGGTCGACGCCTCTAAGGCCGGCAAAGCATTAATAAGGGTCTGCCTCGTGGCCCATACGGTCTGCATCCTCTACGGCCTGCTCCCGGACGGTCTCGTTCGAGCCCTTCCTTGCCTGCTCGAGTCCTTCCCGTACGCGGCGCCCATAGTCCTCGTCCGCATTCGTGAAATATTCCACCATCTTGTCTTGAATCCGGATATCGCATTGGATCAGCGCACCCACGAGGTTGTTGATCAGGTCGTTTCGCTCCCAATCCTCAAACGCTCGGTACGTATCCCCGGCCTGCTTGAAATCCAGCGTGCGATCCAGCTTCTGCCGCACGAGGTTGGCATCGTAATGCGGCTGATGCGGCTTCGCCGTCTGCGATGCTTCCACCAGCCCATCCGTCATGGACGGCTCGTAATCCACATGCGGGCTTTGACCAGGCGCCTTATCCACGAAAAAGGACATCTGCCCGCCCCGCTGATTGGTAGCGACCCGTTTCTTCGGCGCATTGATCGGCAGCTGCAGGTAGTTCGTTCCTACGCGGTGCCGCTGGGTATCCGAGTAGGAGAAGGTACGCCCCTGCAGCAGCTTGTCGTCCGAGAAATCAAGCCCGTCAACCAGCACGCCCGTGCCGAAGGCCGCCTGCTCCACTTCGTTGTAGTAGTTCTCCGGATTTTTGTTCAGCACCATTTTGCCTACCTTCAGGAACGGGAATTGATCCTCCGGCCACAGCTTTGTCGGATCCAGCGGATCGAATTCCAGCTCGGGATGCTCGTCGTCGCTCATAATCTGCACGCACAGCTCCCACTCCGGGTAATCCCCGCGTTCAATGGCTTCGTACAGATCCTGCGTCGCATGGCTGTCATTCATGCCCTGAATCTTGTTCGCTTCTTCTTGCGTAAGATTCTTGATCCCCTGCTTCAGCGGCTCCCAATGATATTTGACCAGCACGCCGGTGCCTTCTGCATTGACCCATTTATATGTATTCACACCGGAGCCCTGCATTTGGCGGTAGTTGGCGGGGATGCCCCAAGGGGAATACACAAACGTGATCATATGCGTCGCTTCCGGGGAACGGGAGACAAAATCGAACATGCCTACGGGACCCGGAACGTTGGATACCGGATCCGGCTTGAACGCATGGACCATATCCGGAAATTTAAGCGGATCGCGGATAAAGAATATTTTCAGGTTGTTGCCGACCAGATCCCAGTTGCCTTCCTCGGTGTAGAATTTCACGGCGAACCCGCGCGGATCCCGAAGCGTTTCAGGCGAGCCGGAACCGTGGATTACGGTTGAGAACCGGACAAATACCGGCGTGCGCTTGCCTTCGACCTGGAACAGCTTGGCCCGGGTATACTTCGAAACCGGCTCGTCGCCTACTTTTCCATAGGCTTCGAAATATCCGTGCGCTCCCGCACCTCTGGCATGCACGACGCGTTCCGGAATGCGTTCGCGGTCAAAATGCGTGATTTTCTCCAAAAAATGATAGTTCTCCAGGGTCATCGGACCCCGATTCCCAACCGTTCGCACATTCTGATTATCCGAAATCGGATGGCCCTGCCGGTTAGTCAGCGTATCCTCCCGCTCCGTCTCGCCCCGATTCTCGGCGTATCCCGCCCGTTCTTGGTTTACTCCGTTATTAGCATCATGATCTTGGCCACTCATGAATGTCATTCCTCCTTGGATATAAGGCTTGTAAATGGGTTCTCTTTACTATGGATATTATGTCCAAGGAGTGAAAATGTATGAAATGCCCTTCAATTTATAACAAACTTACTCATGCTCGCCCAGAAGGGAGCGCGTAAAGCTGATCCATTCCCTGACGGCAAAGGACAGGTAGCGGTCCTTCCTCCAGATCATCCCGAGCTGCCACGGGATCGATGGATTGTCCAGCGGCAGTATCGTCACGCGTGAAGAATCGATCTCTTTGCATATCGTTTCGGGAAGCAGCGCGATCCCCAGATTGGCGGCAACCATGCCGCTGATGAGATCCCACTGCGAGCTTTCGTAGACCACCCGCGGCTCGAAGCCGGCGCTGACGCACTCGCGGATAATCCGGTCATGGAGCGTAAAGTCCTCGCGGAACAACACAAACGCCTCGTCAGCAAGCTCACTCAGGTGTACATGCTCCCTTCCCGCCAACCGATGGGACGGATGCAGAAGCAAATTCAGCTTCTCTTTCACGAAGGAATAATAATGGAATACGTCTTCATTGACAGGCAGCACGGCGACGCCGATGTCGGTCTGGCCGCTCTCCACGTCCGCCTCCACCTTCTTGGCGCCGTCCTCGATCAGCTGAATGGTAATCTTCGGATATTCCCGGTGGAACTGCCCGATTACTTCCGGAAAAAAGCTTGAGCCCACCATGGGCGGAAGCCCGATGCGCAGATGGCCGCGCTTCAGGTTCATGAGATCTTCCAGTTCGGCCGATACCCGCTGGAAGGATTCCACCATCTGCTGGGCCTGCTGGTACATGATTTGGCCGGCGTCGGTCAGCTCAATCCGTTTGCCCTGACGATAGAACAAGGTAACGCCCCACTCGTCCTCCATGTTGCGAATCGTTTTGCTGATCGTCGGCTGCGTAATGTACAGCTTCTCTGCGGCCTTGGTGAAGCTCTGGTTCCTCGCGACCTCAAGAAAATACTCCAGGTGCCGTATGTCCATTCCCGATGCTCCTTTCACTTTTTGGCTATGTATAGATAAATGGAATACTTATCATTCGATATATGCATTTTACCTATGAAAATTATCGTTGTAAAATTTCATTACCAATGAAAATAAGGAGGCCGGTCATGGTCAACATGTTGAAAGGAACGCTTCAAGTGGCCGGATTCATGCTTCTTTCCTTAGGGATGGATCAACTGGCCGCCTGGCTGAATATCGGAATTCCGGGCAGCATTCTCGGAATCGTTGTTGTGTTTATCCTTCTCGAAACCAAGATCCTCCGTCTGGAGTGGATCGAGCTTGGCGCCAATTGGCTTCTCGCCGAACTGCTGCTGTTCTTTATCCCCGCCGCGGTCGGGATCATGAAATATTTCCCGATGCTGGAGGCCGAAGGGCTCCAGATCCTGGCCGTAGTTTTGTTCAGCACCGTCATCGTGATGGTAAGCTCTGGGCTGACGGCCGGCTTCATCTCATCCAGAAAGGGGCGTAAAACGCCATGAATATCCTGCTGACCGTCATCCTCGGCCTGCTGTTAACGATCGGGATTTACGGTGGGGCCAAAAGGCTGTATCGCCGCCTGCCGAAGGTTTATTTATCGCCACTCCTGATCACGCCGGTGCTGATTGTTGTGATATTGACACAAACGGGCGTATCCTATGAATCATACAATGAAGGTGCGCAGTGGATCAGCAAGCTGCTCGGACCAGCCACGATCGCTTTTGCCGTGCCGCTGTACAAGAACTTCCAAACCTTGAAGAAACACGCGGCCGAGATTATGCTCAGCGTGCTGACGGGATCGGTGCTGGCGATGTTATCCTCCGCGTTTCTCGCAAAGTGGATGCACCTGAACAGCTCTCTGGCTACCAGCCTGGTGCCGCGCTCCATTACGACGCCTATCGCCATGAACGTATCCGAGGTGATCGGGGGCGTGCCGAACATGACCGCCGTCTTCGTCATTATGACCGGGATTCTCGGGTCCATGATCGGACCTGCCGTCATGCGGATCTTCCGGATACGGGGCGATATCGCGAGAGGGGTTCTGTTTGGGACCAGCGCCCACGGAACCGGCACGTCCAAAGCATTCGAATTCAGTTCCCTCTCGGGAACCATATCCAGCATTTCGATGATCGTCGCCGCGCTCTTCACCCTCGGAACCGCACCGCTGATCATGTCCTTTCTTTATTAATATTTGCTAAAACTCTGACAAAACCGGCGATGACCGGTTTTTTCGTTGTCTTTTTGTGTTGTTATAGGAAACTTCGGGACTTACTTTAACTCTTTGACAACCTCCTCCGAAGAGGTCATAATAAATTCTGTTCATTAGTTTTGTTAAATAAATGGTATACGGAACGTAAATCTACAGTAAGAATAACGTCTATGTATTCTTAAAAAACGAATAGCCGCCGAAGTTTTGCGAACAGGTCTGTGGCGGCCCTGAAAGGAAGGCGATACAGGTGTTCTCCACCTCGCGGTTTCGGTTAACGATTACGAAGCCATTTATATTTTTCTCTGTTATTATGCTGCTCAAAAGCTACCTGGCCTGGACGGTCATTTTTGATGATGTCATGCCATGGAAACCGCTGATTACGGAAATTCCTTTTATCTGGCTTGTGTTCAGCTTGATCGAATGGTTTGCTTCCAAGCGAAAGCTGACGGCCTATATGAGCGTTAACCTGCTGCTGACCGCCATCTTCTTTGCAGCCATTATGTATTATAAATATTACGGTGTCATCGTTACCTATCACGCGTTAGAGCAGGTGAACCAGGTAACGGCGGTAAGCAACAGCGTATTCTCCTTGATGGACCCTTACTATCTGCTGATCTTCACGGATATCATCGTGATGTTTGTTCTGTTGTGGCGCAGCAACCGCGTTAAAAATTGGAAGATTCGGCATGCGAAAAAGGAAAAACGCAAAATCATCCCGATTGTTTTTGTTGTCTCTTTAATGCTGTGCCTGTTCCAGATCATGCCGAACCGCGCAAGCATGAACGAAATCGTGAAGGCGCAGGAAATGGGGATTCTGAACTACGAGGCCTATACGATTTTCCAACAGGAGAATAAAGAGCTCGTGGATGCCAAAACCATTACCCAGGATAAAGTCAACGCATTGAAAGGCCTGGAAGCCTCGGATAAGGAGGCTCTCCTTACAGGTGTCGCCAAAGGGAAGAATCTGATCATCATCCAGATGGAGTCCTTCCAGAAGTTCTTGGTCGACCTCAAGATTGACGGCAAGGAAATTACGCCTAACATCAACAAGCTGGCCCGCGAGAGCAATTACTTTCCGAACTTCTATCAGAACGTCGGTCAAGGCAATACCTCGGATGCCGAGTTTGTTGTGAATACTTCCTTCTACATCCCGCCGCGGGGTGCGGCTACGCAGCATTATGCGGACAGGGTTCTGCCAAGCCTGCCGAGACTGCTGCAAGGGGAAGGATATGATACGGCAACCTTCCACACCAACGTCGTGGAGTTCTGGAACCGCGGAGAGCTGTACAAGGCGCTCGGTTTCAACCGTTATTACGATAAAGCGTTCTTCGGCGAAGACGATAAGCTGTTCTTCGGCGCCTCGGATGACGCCCTGTACTCCAAAACGGCTGCCGAGCTGAAGAAAATGAACGATGCCGGTAAACCTTTCTATACCCAGGTCATTTCCATGTCGGCTCACCATCCGTTCACGATTCCTGAGGATAAATATCGGATGACCCTGCCGGAGCGGTATGAAGGCACCTTCGTCGGCGACTACATCCGTTCCCAGAATTATGCCGATGACGCACTCGGCAAATTCATCGAGCAGCTGAAGAAAGACGGCGTATGGGATAACAGCTTGATCGTTCTCTACGGCGATCATCTTGGACTGCCGATTTACTCCCTGGACCACAAGGATAAAGAGCTGATGCACGAAATTTACGGCCGCGAATATACCTCCGGAGATATGATCAACATTCCGCTTATCATCCATGGCGAGGGAATTCAGCCTGAAGTGAAGGAGCAGGTCGGCGGACAAATCGACCTCTTGCCGACGGTGTCCAACCTGCTTGGCGTATCGATCGACAATCAGCTTCATTTCGGCCAGGATCTGCTGAACCACACCGATAATAATTTGCTGCCGGAGCGGTATTATCTGCCTTCGGGTACGTTCATCAACAATACGACCCTGTACATTCCAGGCATCGGCTTTGAGGACGGAACCAAGCATCCGCTTCCGAATTCGGACGTGAAGAAGACTCAGGCTACCAAGGAAGAATTCGAACGCGCGCTCCAGCTGCTTCATCTGTCCGATAGTTATATCAGACAGCTGCCATACCATAAATAGGTCGTTGCCGCATGGGACAACTCTCCGGAAATCTTGGAGAGTTGTCTTTTTTTGTATGCTTGACGATCATCAAAAACCCTTGATATATAAGGATTTATATAGCCGAGGGCGACTGTTATTTGACATAGTGGCTTACTTTTTCTTATGATTAATAGCAATATACCTTGTTTTGAAGACCGCGTTCGTGGTGAAATTACGTACAACTACTCAAATCACTTCATATTCATACGCTGACAATTAAGCCATATATTTTTTAGAGCAAATCGATTACGAATTGTAGGAGTGACGATCCGACTTGGACCCCATACGAAGGATAAACAGATGGATATGTTTAGCACTAGGCTTTCTGCTGATTGCTTCCGTTGCGCATGTTCCCCTGGTGGATATCACCGATTCCGCCGCGGCCACGCAGGGCATGGAAGCGTCTGAAGGCACTCTGCCCGCGCCGACGCCGGTACCCAAAAGTCCGGAACCCGTTCGGTTGATGCTGGAGTCGAAACGCCATGTGTCTCTGCTTTCCTTGCATAACGTTACATGCAACACGGATACCGATATGTTTCTCCTCCTCAAGCACATGCTGCTAGAACCTTTGAAGTTTCGATCGAATTATGTTGACAGCCATGCATAGTAAACGTTGGTTATTAAAAAACTAATTCAGATCAGATAACAAAAAGGATGTGTTTTGTTTGGACGACAATATAGGCTTGAATTTATTCCTAGTCGCTGTACTTATCGCAGCTACCGCTTTTTTCGTTATGACGGAATTTGCTATCATAAGACTTCGTCCCAGCCGGGTAGACCAATTGGTGATGGAAGGGCGCAAAGGCGCTCTAGCCGTTAAAAAGGTAACTTCGAATCTCGACGGATATCTGTCCGCGTGTCAGCTTGGGATTACCATCACGGCGCTGGGTCTCGGTTGGCTCGGGGAACCGACCATCGAGAAGATCCTGCACCCGGTGTTTGACAGCCTTAGCATTCCTGCGGCTATCGCATCGCTGATTTCATTCCTGCTTGCATTTATTATCATGACTTACATTCACGTCGTTATCGGTGAACTTGCACCGAAAACGATTGCTATCAATAAAGCTGAAGCCGTGTCGTTCCTCTGCGCGACGCCGATCATATGGTTCAACCGGATTATGTACCCGTTCATCTGGCTCTTGAACGGATCGGCCAACAAGATCGTTCGCCTGTTCGGCATGCATCCGGCAAGTGAACATGAAGAGGCTCACTCGGAAGAAGAGCTCCGCATGATTCTCAGCGACAGCTATGAGAGCGGAAAGATTAACCAAGCTGAATACGGTTATGTAAGCCGAATTTTTGCTTTTGACGATATGCTTGCCAAAGAGATTATGGTACCTCGTACCGACATGATCTGTCTGTATGTTGACAAGCCGCTTGCCGCCAACCTGCAGATTATCAAGCGCGAGCAGTACACCCGGTTCCCGGTTGTCCGCGGAGACAAGGATCAGATCGTCGGCATGGTGAACACCAAACAGTTCTTCCTGGAGTTCGATGACAATTCCAATATCGACTTGACTAAGCTGATTCATCCGGCCATGACGGTATCCGAAGCGATCCCGATCAAGAAGCTGCTTCGAAAAATGCAGCAGGAAGGCACGCATATGGCCATCCTGATCGACGAATACGGCGGTACGTCCGGCATGATCACCATCGAGGATATTTTGGAGGAGATCGTCGGCGAAATCCGCGACGAATTCGACGAGGATGAAGAACGCGAGCTGACCCAGCCTGAGCCGAACCGCATCATCGCAGACGGCAAGGTATCCATTAACCGGATCAACGACCTGCTTCATACGGACCTGAGCACCGATGACCTGGATACGATCGGCGGCTGGCTGTACGGTCATAACTCCGAACTCGCCAAAGGCGATACGTGGAGTTACAATGACCTGACGTTCACCGTCATCGAGAAGAAGACCCACCGCTATACGAAGCTGCAAATCGTCAAAGAAACACCTGAAGAAGCGGCGGAGGAAGCCTCTGCCGTTGCGGCGGCCAGCGAAAGCAACGAATAAAAAACAAGATGACCAAGCCGTCATGCAGCCCTTACCGGGTATGCATGGCGGCTTTTGATTTGGGGGATCGCATTTTAACACTTTAACAAGTTATAACTCTGCTGTAATATAGAAATTATCTAATTTCTAACGTATTGGGGGCAGCAAGTCATGAATCGTCAAATCGCCATCATCGGAAGCAGCGGCGGCAATCTGTACAATCTCGGCGGCAAAGACCCGCGCAAACTGCTGGAAGAGATATTGATGCAGCTCGATAGCGCCGGCCTGTCCTGCGGGGCCCTGCAGTTTATCGCTGCCCAGGTCTCCATGGACGCAGCCAAGGATACGACGCCTGCGGCTCTTTACAGCTGGAGCTCTTCCCAAGGAGAGCCCGTCATTGTCGCTGAAGGCACCCTTCAACAGGTCAATCAGGCGGCCGAGCGGCTGGACCGGGAGATTGCCGAGCAGATTGAACTCGGCGAAATTGACGGCATCATCGTCATGAGCGCCGACCCGGAGGGCAGCAATCGGCATGCCATTGAGGCGGCTGCCAAATTCCGCCTGCCGGTGACCGGTACGGGCGGAACCTCCATGGCCATCATCCAAACCAAAGGCGCGCATGTCATTGCGGCTTCGGGCACAACCGGAACCACCAACAGAACGCGCGCGGTCACCTTTGTCACTTCCCTCAGCAAGCATTGGCGGCTTACGTACCGGCCGGTCATCGGGAATGCGTCCGCAAATATCCATGCGGCGTCCGGCAGCTCATCTCCATGGCGAAGAATCAATATTCGGGGCATCATGATGGCGTCCCTCCCCGGTTTCATCGGCATGGCCCTGATCCTGGCGGTCAGCAAAATCCCGGGGTTATCTTCGTTGACCGAAGTGTTTGACCTGCTGATTAAAGCGCTGCCGGTCATCGTTGCGGTCATTGCGGCCAAACAGGTCTCCGAGTTGGACGAGGTGTCCATCGTGGCGGGCATCGTGGCAGGCGTTCTGTCCGTCGAAGGAGGCATTATCGGCGGCATCATCGGCGGGATCGGCGCAGGCATTATCGTCCATTACATATTCCGTCAATGCGTGGAGTGGCGTTTCCCCGCTACGACGGTCAACATTGTTGCCGGCGGCGTGTCGGGACTGATTGCCGGTTTGCTGGTCTACTTCCTCATTGCGCCGATTGCGCTGAGCGCAGGGCAAGGCATCCGCTTCCTGATCGAGACCCTTGTCTCCTGGAGCCCCGCCATGGCCGGATTGATTGCCGGCCTGCTGATCTGGCCCGCCATCATCGGCGGCGTCTATCATGCGGCCATCCTGCCGATTGTGCTGCTGGAGATGGAGACAACCAGCAACAGCTTCCTCGGCGCGGTCGATATGGTCGGCTTGGTGATGGTATCCGCAGGCATCACGCTAGCCAATATTATCGCTCCGCGGGATAAGGGAGAAGCCGCCGTCGCAGCCCCCGGATTCGCCATCAACATGGGATTTGGCACCTTCGTTGAAGCCGCCTATCCGTTCATGTTTTCGAACAAGCTTGTATTTGCCGGAGCGATTGCCTCGGCTGGACTTGGCGGCATGCTCGTCGGTTTGTTCGGGGTCCGGGGGACGGCCTATGTGCCCTCCTTCATCGGGCCCATTACATCGAATAACACAATGGGTTTCCTGATCTCGATGGCAGCCAGCCTGCTCTGTTCGTTCCTGATCACCTTCTTCGTTAACAAGCTGTCGGGCTACCGGGATGCCCGGAATACCGTGAGCATGTAATGCGAAGCCGGTTCCACCCTAAGCATAGGTGCTTCTCCATGACATAAGAAGCCCCCTCTATAAAAGGACGGATCAAGCGCATCAGCTTGATCCGTCCTTATTTCATGCATGCTATCTGCCTCCCCCATCGGCTTCCCCATAATGGCGTCAATACCGGATTCTTTGGGTTCTGGATTCCTTGCTGACAGCTGCGGGCCAGCCTGAATCAAGGTTCCTAAAGAGCTTACATTCGCAGGCTTGTCCTTATTTTCTTACGAAAACGGGCTAACCAATGGATCGGAAAAAGAGTCTATATAGTAGATAGGCTCCCCATTCGGCTGCCTACCACCCATTCGGTATGCAAGGAGGTTATGACGATCGAGAAATTCAGAAGGATATCGCTCTTCGCGCTGACCAGCGTGCTGTTAGCCGCTTCCCTCATCTGGCAGGGCGAGCAAGCAGCCGCTAACAAAGCGGAAGGCTATTACGTAAACGTCGGCGGCACCCATATCAAGGACGTCCATGTTCGCAAAGGCAAGGCGTACGTTCCGCTCAAATCCTTAGCCGATGCAATGGGATACGAAATCTCTTATACGCTGCAGGAGGAGCTGGACAACTTCCATCAATATGACCTGAAAGCGGCAAGCGGTCCCCCGATATCGGTATGGGGAAACGACAGCTGGGGATATACGATCGTACGGCGGGCTACGCAAGAGATGAGCGTGAACGATATCGACATTTATAAACCGGCGAGGCTGTGTGCCGAAGAATCGGACCACTGCAAGCTGGACAAGAGCAAGTACGACGGTCCCCTGTTCATAAAGAACACCCTCTACGTCCCTGTCCGCGACATGGCCAAGGCCTTGAATCTAAAGCTGACCGTGACGAAGACGCCGAAAGGACGCAGTATCCAGCTGTCCCTGCATTAACGAAGGCTCCCTTCACATGTTGGATCATGCTTCATCAACAAAAAGCCAGGCGGAGTTATCCACTCCGCCTGGCTTCTGAATCTAGAATCAATGTATACTCCAGCAAAATCCTCATTCCAGCCCTTGGATCTCGATGTCATCCGTGGACGTAATGTCCGAAATGTCGAACACCCTGAAGCTGTAGGTACTGGTTTTCCCCTTCATATAATCGATATCCTGCTCCACCTTCTTCACGCTCTCCGGCGTCTTCAAATCCGCGGCATAATAATCGATGGTAAGATCCGTCTCCCCCGGCACCGTCACCGAAGGCAGCCGCCGAATCAGCTCTAGCACCCGTTCCTTCTCCTGCGCCAAGTTATCCGCCGTCAAATCCGCGAATACGATCAGTCTTATGTTCTGACTGACATCACCATCGGCGTTATTCGACAGCTGGCTATAATCACGCTCTACCGTGTCGGCACCGGCGAAGACAAACGCCTCCCCAAACGCCTGGTCCGGATAAAGCTCATCCAGCAGAGGTTTCAGCCGGTCCCTCAGCTGCTGTCCCCAGAGCTGGTTCAGATAGGTATCATTCGATATGACGGGAGGGCTGGCTTCATTGCTGCTCAGCGTAAATTCAAGCTCTGGCGCCTGCTCCGGATGGGCCGTAAGATTATACGAGCCTATGGCCCAGGTATAATCCACGTCCGTGACCTTAAAGGGTTCGTTGTACTTCTGTTCCAGATAGGACTCCGCCGCTTCCTGAACCTCGCGTTTCTCCGCAGCCGTCTTCATGAACGGGGCGGATCCCCAGGTGTACCCGGCGTAAATCGACCCTGCGAACAAGGCAAGTCCGATGATCGTCCGCACGACGATTTTCCAAGGGGAGGCGAGCTGACGCCGCCGCTTCTCGTCGAACATCGGTTTCCTTGGCGATCGGTAGCTGAAGTAGATGACCGGTATGATCAAACCTATAATATGAAGCCCAATAGCAAGCGGACCGATAATCAAGCCCAAATATCCCAGTGTCATGAAAAAAATAAACAAAGCCGCTCCCTGCAGCGCCATGAGCAGCATGCCGCCTATGATCATGCCCGGCGTCCCGATATAAAACATCCCGAGCCCGGTGCATATCAGAGAGAGCAGCGTAGCCATCCATTGATGTTTCTTCAAGTTATCATCCGTCCTTCATGCAAATGGTTTGTGAAGCAGTGTCAGATGCTGTCACCATATTATAACCGCTTCGAAGCCGGAGATAAACGATCGAAGCACTTTCGCAGCAGACGAGCGGCGTTCCGTGATGTTTTTCTTGCGAGGATCGAATGCGTTCGGCTCGGCAATTAACGATCTTCTAATCAACATAAGCCCACATCACCGTGGTGAAATGGGCTCTTGGTTCAACGGGAAACCTGCCTTGAAATAAAGCTCAAAAGAAAACTCCCTTATTCCTTCGGATGTATCATTTCTTCCGGACGGACGATCCGGTCAAAATCCTCTCCGCTAAGCAGACCGCTTGCCAGCGCCGCTTCGCGAAGCGTTGTCCCTTCTTGATGCGCACGTTTCGCGATGGCGGCGGCATTCTCGTATCCGATATGCGGATTCAGCGCCGTCACCAGCATCAGCGACCGTTCCATGTTCGCGCGGATCACGTCCAGATTGGCTTCGATGCCGATGGCGCAATTCTGGTCGAACGAATCCATGGCATCCGACAGCAGACGCACGGACTGCAAGAAGTTATAAATGATGACCGGCTTGAAGACGTTCAGCTCAAAATTGCCCTGGCTTGCCGCAAAACCGATCGTGGCATCGTTGCCCATCACTTGGCAGACCACCATCGTCAGCGCTTCGCTCTGGGTTGGATTTACTTTCCCCGGCATGATGGAGCTTCCCGGTTCGTTGGCAGGGATCGTGAGCTCGCCGATGCCGGAACGGGGACCGCTTGCCAGCCAGCGAACGTCGTTGGCGATCTTCATCAGATCGGCAGCCAGCGCCTTCAGCGCCCCATGGGCAAATACGATCTCGTCATGGCTGGTCAACGAATGGAACTTGTTGCTGGCGGAGGTGTAGCTTTTTCCGATCTGCAGGCTGATTTCGGCCGCCGTCATTTCTCCGAATTTCGGATGCGCGTTAATGCCGGTACCCACGGCGGTGCCGCCAATAGCCAGCTCGCGCAGCGGTTCTACGGCCGAAGCCAGCATCAATTCGCACTTCTCCAGCATCCGGTGCCAGCCACTGATTTCCTGTCCGAGCGTCAGCGGCGTTGCATCCTGAAGGTGCGTACGGCCGATTTTGATCAGGTCCTTATATTCATCGCTTTTCTTCTCGAACGTTTTCTTCAAACGGCGGAGCGCAGGCATCACTTGATCTTCCATGGCCACGACCGCAGCCATGTGCATCGCCGTCGGAAACGTATCGTTGGAGCTTTGGGATTTGTTGACGTCATCGTTGGGATGAACGCGCAGCGTGCTGTCTTTTCGCTCGAGCAGCTGATTGGCCCGATTCGCAATGACTTCGTTCACGTTCATGTTGGACTGCGTGCCGCTGCCGGTCTGCCAAACCACCAGCGGAAAATGCTCATCCCACTTGCCGTCCACGATCTCGTCGGCCGCGGTTGTGATCGCATCCACCTTATCTGCATCCAGCTTGCCGAGCTTGCCGTTGACGATGGCCGCGCTCTTCTTCAATATCGCGAACGCCCGAATGATTTCCTTCGGCATCGTTTCGGTTCCAATCCGGAAATTCTCGGAACTGCGCTGTGTCTGCGCTGCCCATAACTTATCCGCAGGCACTTTAATCTCACCCAGGGTATCCTTTTCAATACGATAATCCATCCCAACTTCCTCCTTTGGTCTCCTTGAATGCTGCCATGCCCTGAACGAGAGCCCTTCCACCATGGAAGAGCCCGATCCTCGGGTTCAATCGCATAGCATAAAGCGCTTTATATTCCATCTCTCCTATTATGACACAGACTTGCCCAATAAAAAAATATACGCGATGAAGGCTGCGGCTGTTATTCTCTAAGTCTCAGCCCGGCTGCCTTCCGGGCTCGCGGTCGGTCACGGGCATATGACTTGTAACGAACGGCCGTCACCGTTCCGTTCGCCGTCCTTATTCAGGCTGAGTCAATCATCTCCCGGCCTTATAACAGCCACTCGAACCAGCGCGCATGCCCATCCGTGCGTGCCGCCGTAAACTTGCTCGGCACGCCCCCGAGGATATAATCGGCATGCAGATCTTCATCCTGCATATTGTTGTAGACATGAACAATATCGCGCTTGCTTCCAATCTCGCTCAGATGCCGCAGCAATCTTTGCTTGGACGCCTCCGGAATTTGGTTGGCAACATGCGTATGAAACACGCAGATCACAGCCTCATCCGGAATCTCCTTCACGATGTCAGGCAGCAGCTCCGTCCCATCCCCCTCCCGGAAACTTACGTCTGACTGCTGCTTCAACGCCTCCGCCGCCTGCTCCAGCATGGACACCCGATCGTGATTGCCCGGCCAAATCAAAGCTCGCAGCCATATGAAATGCTCCGGATTCCGTACATCATTCACATGCAGATCGACCCCCATCCGGTAAACAACCGGCGGACTGGAGTCCAGCAGGAACGGCTTGCGGTCACCCCTGATCTCCGATGTAATGCGCACCTTCGATTCCGTAAGGCCGTAACTCGCCGTGCCTCCATAGGAATAACTGTATTGATCCCACAGCAGCTGCAATCCGGCACTCGTTCCAAGCTCCACCAGGGCAAGCGGCCTCCGGACCTTGTCATAAATGGAGCAGAACACCGGATACAGGTAAGCGCAGCGACGGACCTCGTTCGTCTGTACCCGTTTGTGCTTCAGGATCCCGATAATGGCTGCTTCATGCTCCAGCACGAATGCCCGAAAATGGGGATAACAGGAGGCCATCTCCTTCGGATGCTCCGCAAGGCCGGGGTAATACGCCCTCAGTTCCGGACCCTCGCCCTGAAGCAGCAAGTATTGAACCGCACCGAACAGCATATTGGGCACGGGCTGGCCGGACGGAACCAACGCAGCGACCTGCAGCACCTCTTCATCATCGGCAATATGCCGGGCCAAATACTCATAAAACACGCTGGAACCCGGACATTCCCGCTCGGCAAAATGACGAAATACGTTCACCAACCGTTTCGAATCCACCCTAGACCACACCCCTAACGTTGTAATGAACCCTTGATCCTGCTTAAGACTAATGTTACATCTTTCCAGAAGGCGCGTGGATTCCGATCTTTTATCGGGCTTATAAGAAAAAGAGGGCAAAAAAAGAAGAACCAGCCTCCTGAAAGGCCGGTTCTTCTGCTGGTAAATCGCCTCGGCCGTCTATACCGCCGGACGATCCAAACGGTACAAGTTCCGATACCGCGGATATCGCTCCATCAGCTCATCGTGGGTGCCCCGCATTACGATTCGGCCGTTCTCCATGAAAAGGATCTCATCCATGCGCTCCACGCCGACCAGATGATGCGTCACCCAAATCAAGGTGCGGTCCTGCAGGCTGGCGAATATGGTGGACAGCAGTTCCCGCTCGGTTTTGGGATCCAGCCCGACCGTGGGCTCATCCAGAATGACAACAGGCGTCTTCTGCAGCAGGATTCGGGCCAAAGCCACGCGCTGGCGCTCTCCTCCGGAGAAACGCTGCCCGGCTTCCTGCATGCGGGTGCCAAGTCCTTCCGGAAGGGAGGCTACCAACGGTTCAAGCCGTGCCATGGCGGCGGCGTCCCGGATTTCAGCCTCCGTGGCGTCCGGGAAGCCAAGCCGAATATTGTTCGCAAGCGTTGTGTCGAACAAGTGCGGACTCTGGTTCAATACCGAAATTACGGAAGAGATCTCATCGCCGAAACGCGCTGACTCCACGCCGCCTAGGGTAAGGCTTCCTCCCGATGGCGCCAGCACGCCCTGGATCAGCTGCAGCAGGGTCGATTTGCCGGCACCGGAGCGCCCGATGATAGCTACCTTGGCGCCGGGAGCAATATCCAGCGACACATCGGTTAATGCAGAAGATCCCCTGTTCTCGCCGGATGGTTCCAGCCCCGATGGGCCGTCTGCCCCCTGGTCATAACGGAAGCTGACGCCGTCCGCCTTCACATGAACGCCGCGGCTTATGACGGATTCGACCTCTGCTTTATCCAGCATTTTCGGCAGGTCCTGACGCGCTTCGGAGGCATCCGCGCCTTCAATCGCCCGAAGCCTTGCGACCGATTGACCGTACTGGGGAATCCGCTCAACGGCTTCGGACACCGGCAGAAATGCATCCATCAACGGGAACACAACCAGCACAAAAGCCGCGATCAGCGTAACGTCGATCGAACCGTCCGCATACTGCCGTCCCGACCAATACACCACCGATACCACCGTCACGGCAACCACGCCTTGACCGATAAAGGCGCGCAAGCGCGACCAGCGCTTAAGCGAGCGGTCGGTCCGGTCCACCTCGGCTTCATCCGCCTCATAACCGGTCAAGAATTCCGCCTGCCGGCCGCTGACGTACCATTCATGAATGCCCAGCACCGCGTCGGTCAGCTTCCGGTAGAGGTGGCTGCGGGCCTGTTTCACTTCCCGATTCTTCCGTTTGGTGAGCAGCAGCGAGATCAGCGGCAGCACCAGAACCAGCACCGCTATATACAGCGCGAGCAGAAGGGCGAATGCCGGATCAAACAGACCGACGGCCAGAATGACCCCGGCATATAATACAAGCGCAACAATCGATGGGAAGACCGTCCGGATGTAAACGTCCTGCAAATACTCGATGTCATCGGAGAGCACCCCCAGCAGATCCCCGGTGCGATACCGGGAGGATAAACGGAGGGCTTGCGGTTCCAGAATCCGGTACAGCCGAAGCCTCATGCGGGACAGGATGCGAAGAATCGTATCATGCCCCACCAGGCGCTCCACGTAATGGATCACCGCCCGTCCGATGCCGAAGGTGCGAACCCCTACGGTCGGCACGTACACCATCAGAATGTTTTCCGGACGCAGGGCGGATTTGGAGATCAAATAACCGGATGTGAACATCAGCATCCCGGCAAACAAAATGGTGAGCACGCCCAGCGTGACAATGAGCAGAAAGCGCCAGAAATTTGCCGTTACATAGGGTCGAAACCACGATTCCTGCTTCATTGTACTCCCTCCATCTGCGATGTCATCAATCCGTAATAGACGCCTTGTCGTGCCATAAGCTCCTCATGGGTTCCCGTTTCCGCAACGCGCCCCTGGTGCAGAACGATGATATAATCCATATCCTGCATCCAGTGAAGCCTGTGCGTCGCTAGAAATATCCACTTGTCTTGAAAAAGGGACAGCATCGTCTCCTTCAGCTCATATTCCGTCTCAATATCCAGATGCGCCGTCGGCTCATCCAGCAGCAGAACCTGCCGGCCGCCGAGCAGCGCCCTGGCCAAAGCCACGCGCTGTGCCTGGCCGCCGCTTAAAGCGCGTCCGCCGCCGCCGATCATCTGCGCAAGGCCGCCCGGCAAGCTTTTTACCAGTTCCGACAGACCGGCTGCCTTTACCGCCGCTTCCACTTGAGCTCTGGACGCCTCCGGCGCATAAAAGCGCACGTTCTCCTCCAAGGTTGCCCCGAACAAATACGGCTGCTGCGGCATGTAAGTGACCTCCGACCGCCACTCGGGCCGGTTCGACTCCTCCAGCTTCACACCGTTCAGCGCCATTGCTCCGGAGGTTGGCGCCATGAATCCGCCTAACAGCTCGATCAGCGTGGATTTGCCGGCTCCGCTCTCCCCGACGATGCCGATCCTGCGTTGTCCCGGTATTCGGAAGGAAACATCGTCCAATGAAGCCGGCCCTTGTTCTTCGTGTCTGAGGCCGATGCCGGAGAGCTCCAGCACGCTGTCCTTTTCCCATCGGAATGGTGGCTGCGGCTTGCTGCTGAGACCCGAGAAATTATTTTGAATTTTAAATGTTAGGCCCGTTGAGGTTCGTTCCATCGTTTCTGCCGCCGTGGCTTCAAGCGCTCCCGTTGGCTCGAATGGACCCTCGCTGTTAGTCGAACCTTCCGCAGCAACAGGACTTGAGCTACCGCCCGAATGCCCCTTCCGGGCTTCCCGGATGATGGATTGCATCGCTTCCCCTGCCTGCTTGCCGTCCAGCGTGGCGTGAAAGTCCGCTCCAACCATGCGCACCGGCAGGAAATACTCCGGTGCCAGGATCAGGATAAGCAGCGCGGGCAGCAGCTCCAGGCTGCCGTTAATGAGGCGCAGGCCCAGGTTTACCGCAACCGACGCCACGGACAGCATCGTAAAGAAATCCAGCGCAAAAGAGGACAGAAACGCCACGCGCAGCGTCCGCATGGTAGCTGCACGATACCCCTCGCTGACCTGCTGTATGCTCGCGCCGTGCTTGCGGCTCTGTCCCAGAAACTTCAGGGTGGTCAGCCCTCTCAGCGAATCCACGAAATGATTGGACAGCATCCGGTAGGAATCCAGCTGCCGCTCGGTCTGCTTTCTCGCGGCAAGTCCCACGAGGATGAGAAACACGATCAGGATCGGCATGGTCACCAGCAGAATAATGCCCGAGATCCGGTCCGTCATGAATACGTACAGCCATACCAGCGCCGGGGTAATGCCAGCCCCCATCATGCGAGGTATGGTCAGCTCCGCATATTTGCGGAACTTGCCGATGCCCTCCAGCACAAGCGTAACCACATTGCCTGTTCCTTCCGACCGGACAAAGGACGGCCCGTTCCGAAACAGCTCCTCCAGCAGCTGCTTTCTCAGGCTCGTGCCCGTCTCCTCGGCAAAGCGCTGCGCGATTCCTTGCTGCACGACCGAGATCCCGTGGCGTGCCAGAAATGCAAGCAGGAACAAGGCAATGGTCTCCCCCTGCTCCTGCAGCGTTGATCCCGCAAACAGGGCGGATACGGCTTCCGCCAGCCATTTGGCTTGCAGAAGGATGGCCATGCTCTGTGCCAGGGTACATACGGCGACAAGGAAGAATACCGTCTTGGCGCCTTTGTATCCCAGCAGATCTTTTCCCATCAGTACTCCAGATGCTCCTTCTCATGTACCCGTTTGTGGAAAACGAAGTAACTCCAAATTTGATAGCCCAACACGAACGGCAGCAGCGATACGGCCACAATCGTCATAATCTTGAGGGAATACGGTCCGGAGGCCGCATTATAAATGGTCAGGTCAAATGCAGCGTTGATGGAGCTGACCATCACGCGCGGGAACAAGCCCACGAACACGGACGTGACCAAGAGTGCGATGACCGCGCCGGTCATCCCGAAAGCCCAGCCGTCCCGCTTGACGTTCATGAAATATCCGCCCAGCAGGAATGCAAGCAGAGCCAGCACAAGCAGGACGGTTAACGCCACCCCGCGCTTCTCGAAGATATCGGTCATGAAATACGTCATCACCCCGAACGCCACGAACAGGGCCGCAACAGGAATCAGGAGTCTCCGGGCCATGCGGCGCGCCCGCTCCTGGAGATCCCCCAGCGTGCGCAGCGTCGTGAACATCAAGCCATGCAGCAGGCAGAGCATCACCATCGTCAACCCGCCGACTACGGTATAAAGATTCACGACATCGAAGAATCCGGCATGCAGCTGCATCTCTTCGTTAATCGGAAGCCCCTGGATCAGGCAGGCAAAAACAACGCCGAGCAGGAATGGCGGAAGCACGCTTCCGGTGAAGATCGCTCCGTCCCACACCCTTTTCCAGCGGACATCGCCCACCTTGCCGCGGAATTCAAATGCCACGCCGCGCCCGATCAAGGCCAGCAGAAGAAAGACAAGCGGAATGTAGAACCCGCTGAACAGCGTGGCATACCAGTTCGGGAAGGCCGCGAACATCGCGCCGCCCGCCGTCAGCAGCCAGACCTCGTTGGCGTCCCAGAACGGGCCGATCGAGTTGATCAGCACCCGGCGCTGGGTATCGTTTTTGGCCAGCAGCTGCGTGGACATCCCGACTCCGAAATCGAAGCCCTCCAGGAAGAAGAACCCGATAAACAATACGGCGACGAGCACAAACCACAGTTCGTTAAGAGACAGCATTGTAGTCCTCCTTATTAAACGGATCGCTTGCGTGGTGATCGTCTTCCTCCGCCGCATACGGTCCTTTCTTAATGACTTTGATGAACAGATAGGCCATCACGGCTGCCAGCACCGCATAAATGGCGGTAAACATGATGAGCGAGAACAGGATCGATCCTGCGCTTACGTTCGGCGAAACGCTGTTCTCCGTGGTGATCAGCCCGAATACCGTCCAAGGCTGGCGTCCGATCTCCGTCATGATCCATCCCGACGTGTTGGCGATGAACGGCAGGGAAATGCCAAACAGCATCAGTCTGAGGAACCATTTGCCGGCCTTCTCGACTTTTTTGCGCAGCATCAGCCACGCTCCGTACAATCCCAGCAGAATCATGACGCTGCCGGCAGCCACCATAATCCGGAAGCTCCAGAAGGTGGTGCGGACCGGCGGAATATAGTCTCCAGGACCGTATTCCTGCTCATATTGGGCTTGCAGCTCCTTCATTCCGATGACTTCGCCGGAAAATTTGCTGTAGGACAAAAAGCTGAGCAAATACGGGATTTTGAACTCCATCGTGTTCTCCTGCTTATCCGGATCGATGGCGGCGATGACCGTCCAAGGCGCGGGATCGTCGCTCGTTTCCCACAAGCTCTCGGCGGCGGCCATCTTCATCGGCTGCGTATCCACCAGATACTGCGCTTGCTGGTGGCCGAATACCGCAACCAGAATGGAGGTGATGAGACCCACCACGATGGCGATGTGGAATGATTTTTTGAAGAAATCCAAATCCTGCTTCTTCAGCAGCTTATACGCGCTTACCCCCGCTACCAGGAAAGCCCCGGTTGCCAGCGCCCCGAAGATCGTGTGCGGGAATTCCACCAGCAGCTGACCGTTCGTGATCAGCGCGAAGAAATCGTTCATCTCCGCCCGTCCATTGTTGATCTCAAAACCGACCGGACGCTGCATGAACGAGTTCGCTGCCAGGATCCAGAAAGCGGACATCAGGGTGCCGAAGGACACCAGCCAGATGCTGAGCAGATGGACCTTCTTGGATAACCGGTCCCACCCGAATATCCACAGCCCGATAAACGTCGACTCAAGGAAAAACGCCAGCAGGGCTTCGATCGCAAGCGGTGCGCCGAACACGTCCCCGACAAAGCGCGAGTAATCCGACCAGTTCATCCCGAACTGAAATTCCTGCAGAATCCCTGTCACAACCCCGACCGCAAAGTTGATCAGGAACAGCTTTCCCCAAAACTTGGCCATTTTCTTGTAGACTTCCTGGCCCTTGACAACATACATCGTCTCCATGATGGCGATCAGAAACGCCAATCCGATGGATAACGGTACGAAAATAAAGTGAAAAATGGTTGTCGATGCGAATTGAATTCGCGCCAGCATAACCGGATCCATAAAAGATACCCCTTCCTTTAGCTCACGTGATCACTTCAAATTTGATTCTTTTTGTATTGTCGCAGACCCCGCCCTTAAGGATTGTGATAAACGTCACAATATAAAGGCCGAAATAGGTGAAAAAGTTATCAATTTGTGACGGAAATCACTAAGTAGGCAATGGATTATGTGAGGATTATCCGTGAGAGCGTGGCTTGCGGCATCCACTCACAGGCCAAGCCCGGTATTTACGCACTAAAAAAGCAGGTTAGCCATGTAGGCCAACCTGCTTTAACGTATGCCGCCACCTTATTGAACCGCGCCGATCTCCGTCTGGATGAGCTTGAATTCCGTCACGTCCGCGATCCCGCGATTGGTGATACGGATCTCCGGAATCACCGGCAGCGCAATGAGCGAGAACGTCATGAACGGCGCATGGATGGAGCAGCCGAGCTGTTTCCAGGCTTCCTCCAGGGCAGCGACCTCCTCGGCCACGACCTCAACCGGACGGTCCGCCAGCAAGCCCGCAATCGGCATCGCCACCTTCGCCAGCACCTGGCCGTTCTGTACCACGATCATGCCGCCTCCGCATGCTGCCAGCTCGTTCGCCGCAAGCGCCATATCCTCGGCGTTCGTGCCCATCACGAGCAGGTTGTGGCTATCGTGCGCCACCGTGGAAGCAACCGCGCCGGATTGAAGTCCGAAGCCGCTCGCAAAGCCGAGCGAGATTTGCCCGGTTGCGCCGTGGCGCTCGATGCATGCCAGCTGAACCACGTCTTGGCCCAGGTCCGGCTGGATGACGCCCTGCTCCACGGCGAGCACCGCGGTCATTTTGGCGGTACGGGCACTGTTCTCGATGACGCGCACCACGTTCACTTCCGTACGCGCCGCATCGAACTTGCTGCGCAGCAGAAAGTCGTCGGCGGTAAGCGAACGCTGCAGCCGAACCGACTGAAAGGCTTTTTCCGGATACGAATACGCCGGGAACGCCTTCACGAGGCGGCCGTTCTCCGCGACCACTTCGCCGTCCGTGATCACCACCGAAGGCACCATGCTCTTCAGATCGTCAATGAGCAAAATATCAGCCGTTTTGCCCGGTGAAATGCTGCCGAGCTCCATGTCCATGCCGAAATATCGAGCCACGTTGATCGTGCCCATCTGGATCGCCGTAACCGGGTCCACGCCCTCCTCCATGGCGCGGCGGACCACATGGTTCATATGGCCGAGCCGCAGCAGCGTCTGCGGATACACATCATCCGTGACCAAGGAGATATTGTCGGTACGTACCTTGTCCTCCGTTACTACCTTAATCACTTCCTTCACATCCTGCCAAGCCGAACCTTCGCGGATCATCAGATGCATACCAAGGCGAACCTTTTCCAAAGCCTGCTCTCTCGTTACCGTCTCATGATCGGAGCTGACGCCGGTTGCCAAATAGGCTTGAAGCATCCGGTCGTCCTCGGCCGGAAAATGCCCCGTCACCGTCTTGCCGGCACGCAGCGTGGCTTCGATCTCTCCGCTCATGGTCGGATCGCCGTATACGACGCCCGGGAAGTTCATCACTTCGCCAAGCCCAGCGACGCCGGGCCAGGTCAGCCCTTCCTCGATATCGGCTACGCCCAGCTGCGCCCCGGCATCCTCCAGATCGAACGTCGCCGGTACGCAGGAAGGAATGGTGGTGAACACCTTCATCGGCAGCTGCTGCCCTTCCTCGTGCATCCAGCGCACGCCCTCCATGCCGAATACGTTGGCGATCTCATGGGGGTCCATATAAACCCCGGTCGTTCCCGTAACGATGGCCGCTTTGGCAAACTCCGTTACGGTCAGCATCGTGCTTTCCACATGCATATGGCCGTCCAGCAGACCCGGCGAGATGAAGCGCCCATTCGCTTCGATCACCTTCGTCCCTTCCCCAATCGTATGATCGGCGCTGCCGATATAGGCGATGCGCCCATGCGCCATGGCCACGTCTACCCGCTCCTGAAGTTCACCTGTAAACACATTCACCAGCGTGCCGTTTTTGATGACCAGATCGGCTGGCTCTTGTCCCATGGCAACCTTCCCCAGCTGCCGGCTGACCTCGTATCGTTTCTGTCTCTGGATTGAACTCATGATGATTGCACGCTCCCCTTTTTTTAGATATCAGAAAAGTATAAACTCTGAAGCTTGTGACTTCCTGATATCGCAATATAAACTTCTTCTAACTGCGGTCGTCGATAGACTTTTTTTCTTATAATGAATCGGTAAAAGCACAAAATCGATCTTGCGTAACACGCAAAACAACCCGGACAGCGTATCTGCCCGGGTTGCCTGCAACTATATCCATTGAGGAAGAGAAGTCCGCGCGGCAGCCATGCATTGTTAATAGTCTGCACATCACCCCATCCGTTAAAACGTGCTTAGATCCCATTTCAGGCGATCTTGCAGCCCGGTTTCGATGTTTAAGCGAAGCCGGGCTTGGGGAGCGGATTCTCAACCTTCATGTAGTCAAGTCATTTACGGTAACCTGGTAGAAACGCCTGGGCCCTATTCCCCGGCATATACATCAAGATTTGATTTTGAACACATGACCCATTCAATTTCTTTGGTCGTTTCATTTGTTGTATGAATTATAATCCTCCTGCCCGAGAAGTCAAGCCATTGGAAGGAACTGCACATCGCCCCTATTACCCGATCACGCCAATTTCCGTCCCATTCTCTGCACACGCTCGAGCCATTGGTTTCTTGCGGTATCGGGCATTTTGCGAAGCTGGGTAATGCTCGTGGCACGGACGGTGCCCACGCCGCAGAACTTCAGAATGGAATGCTTCATCATCTGATGTCCCGGCTGTCCGAGATAGAACCGGTAGTAGACGTACGGCGAATCCATCGTGACGATCAGACGAGCCGTCTTCCCTTTGAGCAGCTGCTCCGGCAAAGGCGAGTTCCTGCGGTACTTAAAGGCGAATCCCGGCAGAAAAACCCTATCGATGAACCCTTTGAGCAGCGCCGGCATGCCGCCCCACCAATTCGGATACACAAACACCAGATGGTCCGCCCAGGCAATCAGCTCCTGCGCTTCTTGCAGATCGGGTTCGAGCGGTTGCTTGCCCTTATAACCGCCGGACAGGTTCAGGTCAAACTCCATCTCCGCAAGCACCAGCTTCCTCACCTCCGCACCGGATTCGCCCGCCCCCCTTGCATAGGCCTCCGCCAGGTGACGGCCATAGCTGTTTTCAATGGGATTGCCTTGGATGATTAAAACCTTTTTCATATGCGTCCTCCCCCTAATAATTTGGTTAATAATCACTAACCTCATGGCAAAAAGAAAAGGTCACGCCTGACCTTTTTCCAAACCGGTTAATGCCAATAAATGCGCCGTTACTTCAGGTGCCAGCGGAGACAGCGGTTCTTCCAGCTCCCCCTGCATCGTGGATATCGCAAGCTGACTGAATGCACCGATGATCAGAATAGCGGTTAACCGCGTATTCTGCGGCGGAATATCCCGCTGCAGCACCGCTTGCTCGAGCAGATCCTCCAAAGCATCAAGCGGTTGGCGCCCCCTGCTCTTGACCACCTCCGTAAACAGCTCGTGATGCTGGGACAATAGCAGCAAGCCGTATTTATCCTCGTCATACGATTCCAGTACGCGGGTTACGAGAGCCGATAGCCTCTCCGGGAACGGGCCGGGCCGGGTAGCATATTCATCCACCAAGCGCGTATAACTGCCGCAATATTCGTCGAACGCCTCCGCGGCAACGGCATCCTTATTCGTAAAATGCTTATAAATCGCCGCATCCGTCACGCCTGCCGCCGCGCCGATTTCCTTCACCGATACGCCGTCCACGCCCTTCTCGGCAAAGAGCTTCATGGCTGCCTGCAAAATTTCCTTCTTCTTGCTGTCGAAATGAGGTTTCTTTTTCATGCTCATATCATAAGTGAACACTAACCAAATTGCAATAAGGGCACAAAAAAAGGCCCCCAAGACTTAAGGCGCCTCTCTTCGTACTCGTACGTACTCTTTACGTTTCGTATATATCGCTAAAATCGCATGCCAGTCTTGGGCTCGGCCCTCCTGTCCAAGCTAAACCCCCGCTTCGATGGGAGCGGCCTTTACCTTGTTGCTGTACAGCAGCATGAGCGGAATGCTGATGACAAATGCGCCGGCCACAAGCAGGAACGGAATTCTTGGATCGATGCCGTACGCCCAGCCGCCAATGATGCCGGAAGGCGAAATGACGATGAGGATGAGCACCTGGAGCAGCGCGAATATTTTGGCGCGGTTCTCGTCGTCGATGGCATTGGCCACCGCCGTCTCCAGATACGGATACGTCATCATCGTGCCGAATGCGGCAATGACGGTGCTCAGGCTCAGTACCAGCAGATCTCCTTGCGGTGCAAACACCAGCATGACATTGGACAATACCGAGATGACAAAGCCCCATACCATCGTCCGGTGCACGTGCCGCTCCCCGATCCGGGGCATGATCCACCGCATGAATATCAGCATAATGACGGAGGAGAAAGCTGGAAAAACGGAGATCAGGCCGCTGCCCAAATGCAAATATTCCACCATGAAGATGGAGACGTAGGTTGTCTTCACCGTCATCTGAAAATTAAACAGGATATAAACGCCGAAGATCATTAGCAGCAGCGGATTTCCCAGCATGCTCTTCATCACCTGGACATAGTCTGACATCCCTTCCCGCAGGCCCACCGCCTTCGTTTCCTTCATTTTGCGGTACCCGATCTCCGTCTCCCTTGTCGCATAATGGCGTCCGATGAACTGGATCGTCATCAGGATGCAGGCAAGGACGAACATGATGCGCACCCCGGGCACAAGCGAGAAATGATACACCAGCAGCCCGCCGAGCGGTGCAAACAATCCGCCGACGACGCTAATCAGCTGCAGCAGCGTAAAGACATAGGTACGCTCCTTCGGCGCCGTATCCTCCACCAGCAAGCAGTAAAAGGCGGTATGCGGCACCTTCTGAAAGCCGTTGATGACGGCGGCGATCACAAAAAACCAGAAGTTCTGGGAGACTGCCCAGAGCAGCGTGGCCACGCTCCAGCTCAGCACGTCGAAGTAAAGGAGCGCTTTTTTGCGGCCCAAACGGTCCGTTAAATACCCGCTGAGAAACGAGGACAGCACCTGCACAAGCAGACCGATCGAGGTAATCCAGCCGATTCCCGTCTCCGTAACTCCGAGTTGGTACATGTAGATCGAGGTGTACGTCGTGAACATGCTGTAAGGGATTAGAAACAGCGGCTCGTAAACGAGGCAGCCCCGCGCATTGCCGGTCAATTGCCGAAACGAAGTTGAACCCATAATATCCTCCGGACATGAAGTATAATCGTTGCCTAGCCATTATAGCGCACCCGGGGCCGGAGCAGGATAGGAAAGTTGCAGGATTTTTGAAGCGA
Source organism: Paenibacillus sp. HGF5 (assembly GCF_000204455.1). Taxonomy (NCBI): domain Bacteria; kingdom Bacillati; phylum Bacillota; class Bacilli; order Caryophanales; family Paenibacillaceae; genus Paenibacillus; species Paenibacillus sp. HGF5. The sequence continues at coordinate 76,409 of NZ_AEXS01000028.1, forward strand.
TTTCGAATATGCGGATCCAAGCATCAGGGCTACTCCTTCCCGCGCATACTTGCCCCCTCGCCTTCTTGTGCGGCGGCCTCAGGCAAAAATACGGTAATGGTGGTTCCCCTCCCCAATTCCGACCAGACGCTTACCCGCCCCCGATGCGCTTCGACTATCGCCTTCGCGATGCTCATCCCGAGTCCGGAGCCGTCCATGCTCTCTTCGGTATTCGTTCCCCGGTAGTAACGCTCGAACAGATTGCAGCGGGTCTCTTCGTCCATCCCCACGCCTTGATCCGCAACCACGATCGCCGCGCCGCCGGGGCGACTCTCCACCCGAACCTCGACGTTAACCCCATCCGGATTATGCTTCACGGCATTCGTGATCAGGTTATCCATCAACCGCTGCAGCCACTTGGCATTGCCGTCGACGGGCAGCACCTCTTCGCCGCCGATATAGTTGAAATTCGCATCCAGCGTGGCATCATTGACGTATTTCAGGACGCAGCGGCGCACCAGCTCATTCAGGTCAAGCCGGGTCCGCTCCTGAGGGCGGATTTCGCTTCTCAGACGGAAGACGAGCGAGAAATCGTTGATCAGCTCCAGCATGTAGTCGCCTTTTTCCCGAATTACGGTCCCCATCTCCCGCAATTCCTCCTGGCTCCAATCCTGCGGTGCATTCTCAAGCATATAGCCGTAACCTTGAATGGAGGACAACGGCGTACGCAAATCATGCGATATCCCGGACATCCATTCTTCCCGATTTCGATCCAACCGCTCCCGTTCCCGTTCGGTTTCGGCCAGCTGCTCCGCCATCCTATAAAAGGAATGGATCACTTCCTTGTACAGCCTGTAACGCGTGCGGAGCTTCCCGTTCTTGCGGAAGACCCGCTTCCGGTCCTTCGGCGTCAGCACTTCCTCGTACGCTCCCCTGCCCATCCGCTCGAACCATCCGGTAAAAAGCAGCAGCGGACGGCTGTACCGGTATCCATGCCATATCGCCACTCCAAGCGACAGCACAAGCACGCAGATCATCGTCCAGAGCGCCACGCGGATCAGCTCGTTCATCATTGGCCGTTTCTCCAGCACCCCGTCCTGCGGCGTATGATACACCCAGGTGTTGCCGCTGGCCGCATCGCGGTAGACCGCGATATGCGTGGAATACGTGCCAGGCTGCTCCTGCATGGTGATGATCTCCAGCGGATGGTAGCTTACCTTGTTGTCGGAACCCGTCCCAATCGCTTGGACAACGCGGCCCTCCCGGTCAATGACATGCAAATATCCACCCAGACCGGCTAAATCGCGGCGAAGCGGAGCCTCATCCTCCGGCCTCACTCTGCCGCCGTCCTGATAACGGACGACCCATTCCCGAAGATGATCCGAGCTCTCATCGATGCGTCCGATCAGAAACAATAGCGGCTCCTCATAGGTCAGATCCATCTGCCAATCCATCGTGTACTCGCCGAGGCGGCGCTTCTCCTTGATCTCAAGCAAGGTGCTCACCGAGTACGCCAACGGAACATCCGAAGCCGTGTTGGTGGAGTGAATCACGTTTCCCTCCATATCCACCACCTGAAGCCACATATCCTTCTCCTGGAGCAGAAGCTTCCAATATTCCTCCAGCTGCACCTCGCCATTCTCCGTCACCGTCTCGGTCACGATGCTGTTCAAGACGCCTGTCGGAAAGTTGCGCTTGATCTCATCGTCGCTGATATGTTTGATCAGGAAGAATAAGAGCACGATCAGAAAGCAAAACATAAACGCCGAGAATGCAATTAATTGGTATGTAAAATGGAAGGCGAGCCTTCTGCGCAGCCTCATCGCGCTTTCTCCTTGACCAGCTTGTACCCAAGTCCCCGGACCGTCAGCAGATACTGCGGGTTGCTCGGGTCCTCCTCGATGCGCTCGCGGATGCGGCGGATATGCACCATAACGGTGTTGTCCTCGCCCATCCCGTCGATGCCCCACACCGCTTCGTACAGCTGCGACTTGGAGAATACGACCCCGGGATGCTTGCAAAAATACAGCAGCAGCTGAAAGACCTGCGCCGGACAAGGCACGGGCTCTCCCAGCACCGTCAGCTCGCCTGCGGATTCGTCGACCTTGAACCGGCCGAAATCCCATGCGCGCTGAATCGCCTGCTGCTCTGCCGCAGCCGCCGGTCCAAATCCGCCCCGGCGCAGACGCGCCTTGATCCTCGCAGCGATCTCCAGCGGATTAAAGGGCTTGGTGACATAATCGTCCCCGCCCATCGCAAAACCGGTCAGCACATCCAGATCCGACGCCTTGGCCGTCAGGAACAGGATGTGCGGACTGCCATAGGAACGGATCTGCGGACAGAGGTCAAATCCCGTGCCGTCCGGCAGCATGACATCCAGCAGCACGATATCCGCTCCGTGCGCAGCGATTTCGCTGAGCGCTTCCTTGCAGCTGGAAGCCGTGTATATTCGGTTAAAGCCTTCCTTGCGCAGCACCATCTGCAGCATTTTCACAATGGAAGGTTCGTCGTCTACGATTAGAATTCGTGTTTGATCCATTATATCCTCACCCGACATTTATGCTAGCACAGCAACCTTAACAGGAGTTAAACAAATGCTGGAAGTGTTAAGAAAAAGTTAGGATGCCGTTTCCGAGATATTTCGTTTGGAGCTTTATACTTGGTGTCAGAGGTGATTGACATGAATTCAAATAAACGTTCGACCGCCGTGGATGCAATCCGCGGCTTGAGCTTGCTCGGCATCCTGATGGCCAATATGCTTATTTTCCAGTACGGCATGTTCGGCAAAGACGAGCTGCATTTCTTCCAGCCTTCCACGCTGGACCTGATCAGCCATGACATGCTCAAGGTGTTCGTAGAGGGCAGCTTCATGCCTATCTTTACGTTCCTGTTCGGCTACAGCATGATCAAGATGCGGGAAAGCCTGATCGGCAAGGGGCTTAAATACGGACGCAGCTTCTTCCGCAGGTCGGTTCTTCTGATCGTACTCGGCCTGCTGCATTCCATATTCATCTGGGAAGGCGATATTCTGCTGTTCTATGGGGGGATCGGCCTTTTCCTGGTGCTGTTTGTGAAACGGAAGGCCAAAACGATTTTGATCTGGGGCATTCTCTTGCTCGCGCTGATGGCCGTCTTGGGGTACGGCTCCATGGAGCCTGCGGCAGGCGAAGCGGAGCGCATGGAGAACTATGTGAAGCAGTCCATCGAAGTCTACGGCAGCGGCACGTATAGCGAGATCCTAAATTTCCGGTCAACCGAGGAAATGCCCATCGACCTCCCGGACTGGCTGATGCTGCTGGTGATCCTGATTGCCCCCCTGATGAGCGCGCCGATGTTCCTGTTCGGCATGGTCGCCGCGAAACGCGGGCGCTTCCTCCATCCGTCCATGGAGATCAAGCTGTATTTAAGATGGTCGCTGCTCATTCCGGTCGGGCTTGGACTGAAAACCGCAGGCGTTATGCTCGAATCCACGAACGACTGGAGCGGCGTCCTAATGATGCTCGGCGGCCCCCTGCTCGCACTGGGGTATCTCCACCTGTTCGCGTCCCTGTACGCCTTCTCGTCCAAACAATCGGTAGTGATTCGGGCGTTCGAAGCGGTGGGGCGAATGTCGTTAACGAACTATCTGACGCAAAGCGTTGTATGCGTATTGATATTTTACGGTTTCGGTTTGGGCATGTTCGGCAAACTCGGCGTGCTGCAGGGAGCGCTGCTGGCGATCCTCATCTATGCCGTACTGGCAACGGCCAGCCTGCTCTGGTTGAAACGGTTCCGCAGCGGACCGGTTGAACGGCTGCTCCGTATAGGCACCTACTGGTCGTGGAGCGGAAGGGCAAAACCTAAAGCGGGAGCACCGGCTTCCGCCGTACCTGCGGCAGAGCTCTCGGCTGAAGGTCCCCCCGCGACCTGAGTTTTCCTTCTCTTCGGGCATGAAGCCAGGGATATCCCGGTCCCTGAGATGAAATCGGTTCTTTCGTTCATGTATAATGGACGTACAAGAAAGAGCAAGACATGTCGGGAATTATTCCGCTCATAAACCGAAGGAGGATTACGTATATGCTGGTTGTTACAAACTCGATCAAGGTCAAACCGGGCTTCGGGCAAGAAATCGCGCAGCGGTTCGCTGAAGCGAAGGGCGTTCAGGAAATTGAAGGGTTCGTGCGGATGGAAGTATGGCATGAAGCCAAGGAAGGCGCAGAGGCCGAGGAGCTGAAGGTCTCGACGGTATGGGAAGACGAGGAGGCGTTCAAGCGCTGGACTTCCAGCGAATCGTTCCGGCAATCCCACGGTCAGGGCCGCAACGAGAATATTTTGGGTGCATCCTTGAACAAATACGAGCTGCTGATCAGTCATAAGAAGTAAGCGAGACATTGAATCCGGCAGCTGGATTCAGGCTGTCTTTAGACTCCTGCGAACAAGATGCAGCCCGGGCATTGGCCCGGCTGGATCTTTTTTTGCGTATAATTGACCGTTTGGCATCCATTACGCATGCTGACGGATTCACGGCAAAGCTCCCCACAGGGAAGTTACTCGTTAAACGTTAATCCCGGCAGCAATTCGGGGTTATGGGAGCGTCCCAGCTCCACCATGTACGCGTTCAGTTCGGGGAGCTCCGGGCCTGCCAATATATACGACTCCCCATCCACCTCAAACTCGCTCGCCACGCGAATCTGCTGCTCGCCCTGCACAACATCCATAAAGAACAAGAACCCCGGTTCCTCGTTACCCGCCATCCGTTTGGCTTGAAGGGTATCCACCCGCTTCATGATCGGCTCAATGTCCTGTTCCTGGTCGAGTACCATCCGCGTGCCATCCCCATACACGACTTGAATGGCCTGTACCCTCGCTGCGTCCAGCTTCATCAATTTCTTGACCGAATACAGTCGTTGGTCCGCAGATTCGGTTTCCTCGTAAATTCCGCTGCAGCCGGCGATACCCAGAACAACGAGCATTCCCACCACCATGATCAACACGAGTTTACTGGACATCCCTCATCCCCCCAATACGAAAATCTCACAATTCTGCCCGTTCCAAAGTCTTCAAAATCTTCAAAATAGGATAACAACGAAATGGTTATATTAAGCACGATCAGGCAAGCAACATTCTAAACGAAGGGAGTCTATATCCTATGGAAAGCACGCATGATTTCGTGGAAAAAATGAACGAGAACGCGGAGAAAGCCCGTCGCAACAAAGAGAATCACGGCAAAGGAACGCCAAGCGACAAGCTGCCAACCAAGCAGCACGGCACCAAGAAATAGAATGACGTTTACCGCGATCCTCCTAGGATCGCGGCTTTAGACGCCGGGGCGCTCCCGCGGTATTGTTACCCGTGTCGAACCCCCTACTACATATGGATTACAGGCCTTCGGACGCCTGCTTCAGCAAGGAAGCCAGTGCAGCATAGTCGACCTGCTGCCCGGCCGATATTTTGATGGTCTTTCGCTCAGGCGGCCCCTCGAACAGCGTCTCGGGCCAGTCCAGCCCTTCCGCATTGAAAATCGTAAAACTCACGGCGCTCTTCGCGACGCTGATCACCGCCGCGTATTTTCCGTTTTTCAGAAAATGCGGCTTTTTATATTGAAGCCGTTCCGTAGCGTCCGGGATCGTGCTGTGCACGAGCTCCCGAAGCTGCTCGCTGACTTCGACCTTCCACGTATCGCTGATGGCTGCCATGTAATCCGTTACTTCTTGATTCATCTTATTAGCTCCCTCTGTATCGTAGTATGGTGTTTTTTCAAATGTTACATGGAATTCAATTCCGGATTGCCCGGTTCCGGCAGCTCGAGGCTCAAGCCTGATGAACCATCTGCCAAGTCATGCCGTACCGATCTACCACTTCGCCGTAATAGGCTCCCCAAGGCTGCAGGGCAAAAGGATACTTCTCGGTCCCCCCGTCGCTGAGACGGCGATAAGCAGCGCGGGCGTCTTCCTCGTGATCGAACGTGATGGCCAGCCCCATGCTCGTGCTCTTGCCGGTTTCTTGAAAAGCGTCGGAGAGAATCAGCTGATTGCCGCCGGCCAGCGTTAACGACATGTGCATGACTTTATCCTGATGGGCTTCGGGTATTCCCGGCATGTCTTTGAATGTAGTCAATACACCGATCTCTCCGCCAATCGCCTGCATATAGAATTCGGCCTGGCCTCTTGCATCCTCGGAAATAATAAAAGGTACCATTTGTGCTTGCATGTTCATCTTCCTCTCGGTTCGATTTTTTTGTTTTATATCTAAATGACGAACGGGATTTGGCGTAATCGACACGACTTTCATATTTTTTTCGGATTTCTTTAAAAAATGCTGCCAAAAGCGTATCTCAAGGGGCCGCTCGCAGGCATTCTGCCGCACGGTCAAGGAGCAGCGCCCGCTCCCTCTGATTATCCGTCAGCGATGCGGCCAGCTTGAACTCCGCGCAGGCTTCGTCCAGGCGACCCAGCTTAAAGAGCATGTCACCCCTCACGCTAGGGAGAAGATGATACCCCTTCAAGGCAGGCTCGCCTCGCAAAACGTCCACGATCTCAAGCCCGATCTCCGGGCCGAAAGCCATGGAAAGGGCCACGGCCCGGTTCAATTCCACGATCGGCGAGGGAGACACCTGCGCCAATGCCTCATACAGCGCGGAGATCCGAATCCAGTCGGTCTCTGCGGCACTGGTCGCTCCGGCATGGCATGCGGAGATGGCTGCCTGAATAGCGTAAGGCCCGGTCATTCCGCCCAACCGCTCGATTCGCTCCAGAGCGGCAAAACCGCGCCGGATCAATAAATAATCCCATAATGCCCGATTCTGGTCCATGAGCAGCACAGGCTCGCCCTGCGCATTGACCCGTGACTTGAACCGGGAGGACTGAAATTCCATCAACGCGACCAATCCGTGCACCTCGGCCTCCGTCGGCGCGATCTCCGCCAGCACCCGTCCGATCCGAAGCGCTTCCTGGCACAGCAGCGGACGAATCCACTGGCTGCCCGATGAGGCGGCGTATCCCTCATTAAACATGAGGTAGATAACCTCGAGGACTGATGCTAATCGCGGCTTCAGTTCGGTTCCCTGGGGAATCTCGAATGCAACCCGGGTCGCGGACAGCGTCCGTTTGGCACGAACGATTCGCTGCGCGATCGTCGGTTCCGGCACAAGATAAGCGCGGGCGATCTCCGCTGTCGTCAACCCGCCGAGCAGGCGCAGCGTCAGGGCTACGCGCGCCTCGGGGGACAGAACCGGATGGCAGGTCATGAAGATCAGCCGCAGAAGATCGTCGTTCACTTCTCCCGCCTCCGGCACCTCCATTTCCGAATCCATCCGGGAATCCATTTCGCGTCCCAACAGCTCATACTTCCGATCGCGCACCTTATTCCGGCGCAGCAGGTCCAGCGCTTTGCGCTTTGCCGCGGTCATAAGCCATCCGCCGGGGTTATCCGGTATTCCGTCATTCGGCCACCGTTCCAGCGCTGCAATGAGCGCATCCTGAGCCAGATCCTCAGCGAGGCTGATGTCACGGACCATCCGGGTCAGGTAGGCAATGATTTTGGAAGATTCGATTCTCCAGATGGCCTCGATCGTACGATGGGTATCGGCCGCCGACATTACGGATTCTGCCTTTGGATGTGTTCGCGCATTTCATATTGTTTGGCCTGCGCTTCCGGGTCCTGCGTTAGCTCTGTCGGTTCGAATACCTGACGGAGCTCGATCTGCCCCGCGCCGAAGCCGTGCGGATCAGGCATGCGTTTGGCCCACTCGATCGCTTCTTCCCTCGTTTTCACTTCGATCAAGGTATACCCCGCGATCAGCTCCTTCGCTTCCGTAAAGGGACCATCGGTGATTTTCGGCTTGCCTCCCGGCTCCGGATAAGAAATCCGGATGGCGCCCGAGCTTGGGTGAAGCCCATCCGCAGCAAGCAGCACGCCCGCCCTGGCCAGCTCCATGTTGTACCTCATCATGGCATCCAATTGCTCTGCGCTTGGCAGCACGCCTGCCTCGGAATCCTCGGTTGCTTTCACGATCATCATAAATCTCATGTTTTCCCCTCCAGGTATCGTTGCTTTCGCTTAAATTTTTCGTCCTATGCTTAACCAACGAATAGAGTTTCCCCTAATCGACAAACGCTCCACATTTTTCAATAAAAAAATAATAAGTAACAACCATTTCGTTATTGGACCGTGTATTCCTGTTGAAAACATTCGGCCCCACGAAAAAAAGACCGATCAAGACAAACGCTTGGTTGGTCGTTGGAGGGGCGATGATCCTAATCCAATCCCCTTCCTATGGCAGTCAGTCCATCCCATGGACTTCGCTAAGCTCCCTTGCCGAGCAAATCACGGCCTTCTATAAGCAGCTTTGCGATACGCCTCAGAAGGCACTATAATTTTCCGACTAACGAAACAAGGACTTCCCCGCTTCGGTACCGAAATGATTAGCTACCATTTCTCATGAATGCGGTGATCTCTTATGGACGCTAAGATCCCGAACCGGATCCATATTATCGGCTCCGTCGGCAGCGGCAAGACAACGCTTGCCCGGAAGCTGTCCGCCCAGCTTAACCTCCCCTATTACGAGCTCGACAATGTCGTATGGGAGCGGGCTGAGCCGGACGATATTAGAAGGTGTGAGGCAGATCGGGACGCGCTATTGCTAAGCATCGTGAACACGAATGGCTGGATCATCGAGGGCGCACATCTGAAATGGGTCAGCCCCAGCTTCCGCCATGCGGATCTTATCGTTTTTCTGAACCCGTCTTACTCCACAATAACCTACCGGATCATCACAAGGTTCATCAAGCAGCGACTGCGACTTGAACAGGCGCACTATACCCCTACTTGGGACATGTTCAAAAAAATGTTCGAATGGAGCGCCGCCTATCAGCGGGAGGGCAGATATCAGATTCAGGACACGCTTGCGGATTATCCCGGCAAAGTGGTCGTCGTGAAGAGCCATGAACAACTCATGCAGGAGCTTAAGCAGGGGATCCCCTCCTTAGAACACCAAGAAAGGACCTCCGGTTAACCGGAGGTCCTTCCCCTTAGAAAATATCCATGCTGAGATACCGCTCTCCCGTATCCGGGGCAATGCAGACAACCCGCTTCCCTTCCCCCAGCCGCTTCGCTACGCGAAGGGCCGCGAATACCGATGCGCCGGAGGATGGCCCTACCAGTATTCCTTCCTTACGGGCCAAATGCCGGATGGTCTGCAGTGCATCCTCGTCGGCGATCTGGATAATCTCGTCATATACGCCCGTATTCAGAATCTTCGGTACGAAGCCCGGGCTTGTGCCCACGAGCTTGTGCGGTCCCGGCTGTCCGCCGGAGAGCACGGGCGAGCCCTGCGGCTCGACCACCGCGATATGCAGGTTCGGCAGAGACTTCCTCAGCTCTTCCCCGGTTCCGGTTACGGTGCCGCCCGTTCCTGCCGTCGCCACGAAGGCATCCAGCCGCCCTTCCATCTGATCCATTATTTCCGGCGCTGTCGTCACCCTGTGAATGTCCGGGTTGGCCGCATTCTCGAACTGCTGCGGAATGAAGCTGCCCGGAATCTGCTCCCTAAGCTCGAGCGCCTTGGCAATCGAGCCCGGCATACGTTCGCTGCTCGGTGTCAGCACGACCTCCGCACCGTAGGCCTTCAGGATATTAATCCGTTCCTTGGACATGTTGTCCGGCATAATCAAGATGGCCCGATAGCCCTTGGCGGCTGCAATCATCGCCAAGCCGATGCCGGTATTCCCGCTCGTCGGCTCGATAATGGTGCCCCCCGGTTGGAGCAGGCCCTGCTCCTCCGCCGTATGAATCAGATTGTAGGCCGCGCGGTCCTTCACGCTGCCGGAAGGATTGAATCTCTCAAGCTTTACATAGACGTCGGCTGATCCTTCCGGCACCAACCGCCGAAGTTTCACCATCGGCGTCTGACCGATCATATCAACCACACTATTATAGATCTCCATAATGTTGATCTTCTCCTTTTATATATGAAGTGAAGTCATTCTCCGTTAAACCATATATGTCTCACAAAGACAATAAGCTTACTCGGATTATAACAAAAACGTTGATCGACGTACATTCGCAGATGAAAGACCGCGGTT
>NZ_AEXS01000027.1:0-10386 GCF_000204455.1 Paenibacillus sp. HGF5
TCACGTCGCGAACCAGCGAGAACTGCGGAACCAAGTCATCCGGCGCTTCCGGACGATTGCCTTTATACGAGGCGAATTGCTCCGTACGGAATGTTTTTGAGCCCATATCCCAGCAGCAAGCCACATGGGTAGGCTGAAATTTATCGATGGCATCCCACATATACCGCAGGAAGCCGTAAATCGCGTTGGTCGGCACACCCGCTTTGGTACGGCGGATATAACCGCTGGACGCTGTTGCATAATAAGCACGAAATAATAAAGCCATCCCGTCGACGAGCATTAAGGATGGTTGTGGATTGGGTATCACGGTCATGATCGCTCCTAACTTTAACTTCTCTGGTGTAACCTTAAAATATACCTTGTCATTATACCATATCCTTATATGGGCTTGGGCTTGTCACAGGGTATTTCTTTGAATTTCCTATCATGGGCTGTTCGCAAAAAAAAGAACATTCCGATGGTCGAAAAACCATGGAATGTTCTGCCTTCATCAGCAGGACGACATCGTTACCGGCGAATGGCTGCCCTTCGGCAAACCGATTCCGCGACTCTCGTAATCAATCACTAGCCGCAGCCTGTCTTTTGTATCTGTCATGTCCCAAAAGCGACCGTTACTTCTGCCATCTCTCCTGATATTGCTCCGCTTTGAAGCCGACGGTTACTTTGCTGCCGTCGGTCACGATCGGACGCTTGATCAATCTTCCGTTGGAAGACAATAGTTCGATCTTCTCCTCATCGGAAAGGCCGGGCAGCTTGTCCTTCAGGTTCATTTCCTTGTATACCTCGCCGCTCGTATTGAAAAATTTCTTTAGCTCCAGTCCGCTCTTGGCGATCAGGTCGGCTAACTCATCTTTCTTTGGCGGTTGTTCGAAAATATTTTGAAGCTCCAGCTCATGTCCTTCGTTCTGCAGCCATTTCACGGCGTTACGGCAAGTCCCGCATTTCGGATATTGAAATACTTTCAGTTTGCTCATTCAATAGGTTCTCCCTCTAATGTTGTAGTGTTACATAATGAAGTGACAGCTTCTTGCGCGAGCGCTAATCTCAATGATTTCATGTCCTCAGGTAGCGGGGCCCTGAATACCATCGTCTTCCCCTCTATCGGATGCATCAGCGTCAGGCTTGCCGCATGCAGCGCCTGTCTGTCCATATAGCCGTCCAGCCTCATGATCGTTGCGGCTAACGGATCCAATGACCCGACGGCCCCATTGGAATCCTCATCCCTCTCCGGCGCGTCCGGTAACAATCCCTGATCGCTGTATAAAGGATGCCTGTACATCTGATCTCCGATCAATGGACAACCGATGCTTAGCATATGCACCCGAATTTGATGCGTCCGGCCTGTTTCGAGCTTCAATTCAACCAAGGATGCGGAGGGGTAAGTTTCGCATACCCTATACCGCGTAAGCGAAGGATATCCTTCCGGAGTTACGATGCGCCGGTGGGGCTCCAACGGATCCCGATCAATCGGACCGTCAATATCGCCTGTCGGCGAAGGTCTTCCATGCACAAAAGCGACATACCTCTTATCGACGGTGCCGGCAATCATTTGTTCGGAAACATGCTGATGAATATACGCATTCTTCGCGATCACCAGTACGCCGGAAGTCTCCTGATCGAGCCGGTGAACCGCTCTGAACCGGTAATTCCAGCCCTTCTCCTGCCAATAATGAACGACGCCGTTGGCCAGCGTGTCGGTATAATGCCCGTGCGTCGGATGCACGATGACTCCTGCCGGCTTGTTCAAGACAAGCAGATGCTCATCCTCGTACAGAATATGAAGCTCCATGGGCTGGGGCAGCATATCGTTGGAACGTTCCTGCTCCATCCGAATTTCGACCAAATCGCCCGCTTGCACTTTAACGCTAATATATACGCGGGTTCCGTTCAGCATAATGCCCTGCTCCGTCAATTTGAGGCGGGAGAGCAGCTTGCGGGATACCCCCATTCGTTTTTGCAAAATGGTCTTAAGCAGCATGCCGTCTTCGTGTGTGGGTACGACATAGCGGATTGGCGGATAGTACAGACCCATCTATTACCGGAACACCTTTCCGCTTCGCTCATATTCAACATCAGGTATCCCGGCATGCACATTGGCTGCCCGTGCGGCAACAAAGAAATAATCGGACAACCGGTTCAAGTACCGGCGGACCTCCGGATTGATCTCGGTGGTTCGCTGCAGCGTAACGGTCAGCCTTTCTGCGCGCCGGCATACGGTCCGGCATACATGCAGCGAAGAAGACAAGGCGCTTCCGCCCGGCAGAATAAAGCGCTCCAGCGGAGGGTTCTTCTCTTCGAATGCATCCAGCCACGCCTCCAGACGATCCACAAGCTCGGCACCGACCTTGAGTTTATCCTCCCGCGGCCTCGCATAAGCCAGATCCGAGCCGCAATCGAACAGTTCATGCTGGATTTGAACGAGCTGAAGATACAGCTCCTCAAAATCGGCTTCCTTGGCCAAACACACGGCCTGACCGACAAAGCTGTTCAATTCATCGATCGTGCCGTACGCTTCGATGCGCGGATCATCCTTAGGCACGCGACCTCCAATAATCGAAGTCTCCCCCGCATCTCCCGTTCTTGTATATACCTTCATCACATCTTCCTCCATTTCATATCTTGAACGAACACCATAACATCTTATTATGCTCACTATAGCATAATTTCGGATCGCGTTCCCGCTGCGGCCGAATAAACCCAAGGCCGGATAACGCCTTGAGGGAATGTGCTTTAGGTTGGCGTTTGGTTTTAAACACAAACAAGGCTGATCCACGAGTATCCTCACTCTAGGAACAGCCTTGCATTATTTAATGGTGACATATTTTAGAGTTTCTTTTTGGGATGGGCCTTCATATATTCGTTGATCTTCAGATCCAGCAAGCTGCTGATTTCGATCACGATTTCCGACGTGAAGGACTGCTCTTCCAAAAATATTTGCTCCATCTTCCGGCGGAGCATGTGAATTTCGTCTTCCAAGGTAATTTCCTGAGGAGTGGATTTGGCTGATTTAATTGACCATTTACCGTGATTATTGTCTTCAGCCGTATAATCACCACGGTAGTTTGACAATTCATAATCACAAAACACTGGTGATCCCTCCTTGGAAAGTAAAATTCTGCCCCCAAAATAAAATTATAACATAATTTTCGTCAATGAAAAGTGAATTTTTTGTTAATTCAAGGAAAAAGTTCAACGAATTCCTTGCCTACTTTATTTTTTCCACAAAATTGCCCATTCGCTCCAATGCCTCATTCAGTTGAGCAATGGATGTAGCGTAAGAACAGCGAATGAAACCTTCCCCGCCAAGCCCGAAGGCAGTACCCGGCACTGCGGCCACTTTGGCTTCGGTCAGCAATCGCTGAGCAAATTCTTCCGAGCCGAGTCCCGTTCCCTTGACGCTTGGGAAGGCGTAGAACGCTCCCTGGGGTTCGTGGCAATCCAGACCGATCTCCCGCAGCCCCTGCACAACGAGCCTGCGCCGCTGGTTATAGGATTCAACCATTCGGTCCTTCTCCCCCATGCCGTTACGCAATGCTTCAAGCGCGGCGACTTGCCCCATGGCCGGTGCACACATGACCGTATACTGATGAATTTTCAGCATGGCGGCAATGAGATCCGTATGGGCACACACATAACCCATACGCCAGCCGGTCATAGCAAACGCCTTCGAAAAGCCGCTGACCAGTATGGTGCGGTCCATCATGCCGGGCATCGAGGCAAAGCTGACATGCTTGCCTTCATACGTGAGCTCGGCATAAATTTCATCTGAAATCACAATCAGATCGTGCTTTTCCACCACTTCCGCAATCGGAAGCCAATCCTCGTAGGTCATGATCGCCCCGGTCGGATTGCTTGGATAGCAGAGAATCAGAATCTTTGATTTGGGCGTGATTTGCGCTTCCAGCGCTTCGGCCGTCAGTTTGAAATGATGCTCCGCCGTCGTTTCGATGCCGACGGGCACGCCGCCGCCGATTGAAGCGATCGGCGAATACGAAATGTAACACGGTTCCGGAATCAGAATCTCATCTCCGGGAACAATCAAGGCCCGCAGCGCCAGATCAATCGCTTCACTGCCGCCCACGGTAACGATGATTTCATTCGCAGGATTATAGGTCACATGGAAGCTGTCGTTCAAATATTCCGCGATCGCTTCCCTCAGCTCCGGCATGCCGGCATTGGACGTATAGCCCGTAAACCCGCGCTCCAATGAATATACGCACGCTTCTCGTACATGCCACGGCGTTACGAAATCAGGCTCCCCGACGCCTAGCGTGATAATATCCTTGTTTCCGCTGACGAGATCGAAAAATTTCCGGATTCCGGAGGGTTGAATATCCCTGACTCTAGGCGCCAAATAGGAGCTCATCGATTTCCTGTTATTTTCTGCAAGCTGCTGTTCGTTCAAAATCATAGCACACGCTTCCTTTACGGCGAGATCAGGAGACGATTGTCTTCTTGACGTTCTTCAAAAATAATCCCGTCTTGTTTATATTTTTTCAAAATGAAATTCGTTTTGGTCGATAAAACAGAATCAATAGGCGACAGTTTCTCGGAAACAAAATTGGCCACCTCGCGCAGGTTACCGCCTTCCACTTCGACCAGCAGGTCGTAGGCGCCAGACATCAGATAGACCGACTTCACCTGCGGGAACAAATAAATCCGTTCCGCGATTCCTTCAAAGCCTCTTCCGCGCTCAGGCGTTATCTGAACCTCGATCAGCGCCGTAACCTTCTCGTCCTCCACCTTGCCCCAATTGACAACGGTGGCGTACTTGACAATGACGTGATCTCGTTCAAGCTCCGCAATGGAGGTCTTTACTTCTTCCTCTTCTACACCGAGTAGAGTAGAGAGTAGAGCCGGCGATCTTCTCGCGTCCTCTTTCAGCAGGTCAAGCACCTTCAGTTTCAATTCGCTTAGCTCTTCCATGTACGTATCCTCCAGCACTTATTCCGAATAACCGCTCGTGACACACGGTTTTGTCGGAACAGAGATTAATACTTATATTACAATAACTTACACGGGATGTGCAAAAGAAAAAAACCGATGCATGCCCGCAGCGAAAGCTGGAGGTGTCATCGGCGAAATCGTTGCGTTAACCATAGGATGGTTGGGTTACATTACATATAAGGAGCAGGGGATACATTGGTTGCATGGGGCTCAACGTTCGGATTGTGCGCATACGCGCCCATGCTTGAAGTTTTTTGATTAATCGTTTCCCGAGTTTTTTGTACGGACTGCTGCGCTTGTTTATGCTGCTTGTCCACGTCGTATTTCAGCGCATGCGTGCCTGCGGTGTACATGTTCTGCTGCTTCATCATATTAAAGAATTCGCCTTGCAGGCTCAGCGTATCCGTGGTCAAATTGGTAAACATTTGACGCACGTCAGGGCAAGTGGCTTCCGTCGTGGCTGTTGTATATTCTCGAACGGCCCGTTTCAGCTCTCCCAGTATCGGGCTGAGCAAATCCTCTTCGGGCAGGAATGAAGATCCGTTAGGGGTTGCCATCGTAGTTCCTCCTTTGGGTTGTAGGTTATGCACTGTCCGCTTACTGCGGCTGGTTGGGCGCAACGCTGCTGTGGGTCTGAAGGGAGTTCACCAACATATCAAGATGCTGCTCATGTCGCTTGACGAATCCAAGCAGTGCCTGCTGAATGGCAGGGTTCTGACTGGCTGCCGCCGTAGCGGCGCAATGCTTGGCCAGCATGGTCTCGTTGGAGATGCAGTCCACGATATAATCCAGCTCTTTTGAAGTGAGAGGCTGTAATTGCTGATTGGGTGTCATACGGTTCGTTGTTCCCCTTTCCATTTAGGTTGACAGGATCTAGTATGCCACCGTTGTACAAATCTATGTCGCAAGATGTCATGAAATGCGGAAGGAACGACCAAACTAATTGCGATGTGACGAGGAGAGGGGATGGATCATGTTACTGACCGGCGGAACAACGCCCTGGAAATATTTAAATACCGAACCGGTAAAAAAATACCCCGCGCTCTCGGACCGGCTTAGCTGCGACGTGCTGGTCGTCGGAGGCGGTATCAGCGGTGCCCTGATGGCCTATGTCCTGAGCGTGCAAGGCGTCAACGCCATACTCCTGGAAAAAAATCGAGTATGCGAGGGCAGCACTTCCGCCAATACGGGACTGCTGCAAATCTCCAACGACTGTCCCCTTTCCGATTTGATTCAACATTTCGGCGAGGACCGGGGTACCGCCTTCTACATGATGTGCAGAAATGCCATACGTCGGCTCACTGAAATCGCGAATACGTTGTCAAGGGATTCCGGGTTGATCTCTCGAAGCAGCCTCTACTATGCCAGCAACCCTCAAGATATCGGCTTGATTCGTCATGAGTATGACCTCCTCAAACGCAAGGGCTTCGACGTGCAGTACTGGAACCGCGATGATGTGAAGGCTAAATTTCCGTTCTCAAAGGAAGCCGCCATCTATACCCGCGGCGATGCCGAAGTCAATCCCTACCGTCTCGGACATCATCTTCTTCAAGATGCCAGCGATCAGGGGCTGCAAATTTATGAAAACAGCGAAGTGAAAGAAACCAGGTATACAGACAACGATGTCACCGTCATGACGGATCAGGGAAGCGTTTCAGCCAAACACGTGATCTGGGCTACCGGGTACAGCACCCAAGAATGGAAGCCGGATTATCAAGTGGATCTCCTCAATACCTACGCCATTATGACCGAGCCTGTTCCCGATCTGTCTTCGTGGTATGAGCGGGCTCTCATATGGGAGACCGACCGTCCATATCTCTATTTCCGAACAACCCCGGACCGGCGGATCATGGCCGGTGGACTGGATGAGCCGCTGCCTCCTTCAGGCAAACCGGAGGAATACGCCGAGCCAAGAAGCCAGAGACTGCTGAATGAAATTCATAAGCTGTTCCCTACAATGACGGACCTGAAAATGGCATGCAGCTGGGCTGGCGTGTTCGCCTCCACCAAAGACGGCATCCCGCTGATCGGCAGACATCCGCAGTATCCGCACAGCTACTTCATCGAGGTTTATGGCGGAAACGGTATGGTTTACAGCATGATCGCCGCCGATCTCCTGGCCGAGACGATTGCCGGCAGAGAGCCCGAAGAACTGAAGTGGTTCTCGCTGAGGCGTCCGATCGACCTGAACTTCACATAAATTTAAGAAGGTATCCCCTAATAGGCCCAGCGACCTTGGAGATACCTTCTTTGCGTTTGTACGATTTGCCTCCGCGCCGCGGCTTACTATTTTAAAAAACGCCGCTGACCTGCGCTATACAACTTTCGCTCATTGCATGATCTCCCTGACTCACATCGTTGCCATCAGGCTCAGGCGGCTTGTCCTTTGGTAGGAAACAGCTTTCGTATGAACAGCCAAGATCCGATGGGGGACGCTCCCAGAAACAACAGCAGCAATGTTATCGTAAACGTATCCTGCCTGAATGACAGTACAAGAATGAAAACGAGCAAGCCCGTAATTCGGCCTATCGTCAGACTGAGTTCCCGGAGCACGACCAGCTCCACACGTTTCTCCACGTTTTCCTGATTCACGCCCATGAGATCGAAGCTGGCCGATATAGCCGGCATCATGTACAGCGGAATGAAGAGCGACGTCCCGATTCCCAGCACCAGCAGCGTAGTGTAGTTGACCGTAAACAGCAGCGGCATGATGACAAGCAGCATCAATACGGAACCAACCAGCATGCCGGTTTTACGGAATTTGGGCTTGAACCATTTCCCGCAGGCCCAGTAGCTGACCAGTGAAACAGCCGAAGTAATCAAAGCGAATTGCCCCAGCTTGGACTCCTGATCCGTCGCCACGAAAACAAGCAGCGTGATGAGAAAGGAGAACACGCCCTCCCGGATTCCCTGAACAGCCAAGCCTAATACCGCGTATTTCCAAACGCCGCCCTCCTTGAGGCGGCTTACCCCTTCCAGCCAGTGATAATCGCTTTGAACCGGCCTTTTTCGCAGAAAAAAGCTCATGACCACCGTCACGGCGAAGATGGCCATCGACACGGTAAAAATAAACCGATAGCCCTGATCCCCATGCATCAGCGTGATGATCCAGCCTGCCAGCCACGGACCGATAATCCCCGTTATGGAGCCCAAGAGCCCGATCCAGCCATTAAACCAGTCCCGGTTCTCCGCACTCGAAACCTCGAAATAAACCACATTAAAGGCCAACCAGAACAATCCTAAAGACACCCCGAACAGCAGGCCGAGGGGCCAAATGTAATGGACGGCGTCCCTCCCTGCCCACAGCACGCATAGATAAAACAAGCCGGACACGGCAATTCCCAGGCGAAGCGCATTCATTTTGTTATGCTCCTTCACCCATTTGCCGGCTGCCCAGAACGTCAGGCCAAGCGCCACCTGCTGCGCAATCGTGAACCAGCCGAGCATGGTGTAATCCTGGCGGCTTTTCCATAAGTATACATTGAGGAACGTACCCGACAATGCGCTCGATAGAATAAACAACCCATGAACCGATAACAGAAGCATAGCCTGGGGGTCCTTTGTCAACTTCATATACAGTTCCTCCCTTGCCCTTTCACTTGAAGTCCAAGGTATTTTACCCCTTCGCGCTCCACTTCATGAACAAAAAAAAGGAAACCGCCGCCGGCAGTTTCCTTAAGTCATCCGCGGGGTCGGCAACAGCGCCGCTCCGCAACTCTATTCCTTTTTATGGATAAAACTCTTGATCATCCGAAGCCGGTCGTTCTCTGACAAATTGTACTGCACATGGAAGCATCCGGGACATACATAAACGTTCAGATCATACGGAGGCTGCAGAATGGGAGCTTGGATCAAGGGTGCGTGAACCGGCTGGAAGCCTTCTCCGCTCACGCGCTGCGTTCCTGCATGAAGCATATACTCTCGGCAATGCAGACACTCGGGCACTTCCTCTTGTTGGTCCAGGATCCCCTCCACCGTCTCCTCGAATGCAAAAAGATCGTGATCTTCCCCGTACTTATCCACGGTGCGAAGCGATGACAGCGATTCATGGTCGGAGCCCCAGATGCGTTGAAGATCGCGCGCCTCCTCATCGGAAGGCTCATAAGTCTCTTCATATTCCTCCCCGACGTCATCTTCATCTTCATCTTCATCTTGCAATGCGATATTCAATGTGCGGTAGCCTTTAAGCTCATTCGCGCAGTGAGGACAGGTATCCTCGGGACCTATCTCCTCATCCCATACAATCTCACTTTGGCACCATGGGCAAACCGTCGGTTCCATCGGTCATTCATCCCTTTCTTTATTCAAACGGCCATGAATGGCCTTCTTTACGTTATTTTTATTGAGACATTAAGTATACAATACCCGCCACGAAAAAAATCATGGCTGCCGCAAACAATATCCGCGGTAAATATTTCATCGTTCTTTCCTCCCGAAGCCCTTAAGTAATGCTCGCTCCAATAATGTAAGACAAAGATACGGTGATAAGAAGCACGATCAAGCCCACTGCCCGATTATCCTTGCCGATCTCTTCATCGACCGAAAACACAGGCGTCAAGAACTCAAGCAGCCAATAAGCCAATAAAAGCAGTATAAACCCGAAGAACGACCATTTAATCATGCCGTAAATGGACGTATTAGCCGTGATGCTGTACCGCATCACGTTACAGATGCCAAAGACCTTGCCGCCGGTCGCCATGGCTGCGGCAACATTTCCTTTGCGTATTTCATCCCAGCAATTGTACTTGGTAACCAATTCAAAGCAATACAAGTAAACAATAAGTGCAAGTATCGCAACAGAGAAATAGCCGACGAGCACCCCAAGTGGATGGGTCAGCAAATGATCAATCGCTTCCGTCATTCCCTTATTTCCTCCCTGATATAAACGGGATGCGGCACCTTTCGCATCCCGTCGTTCTGAACCCTATTGTTGATATGTTATACGATTGAAGGAGAAAACGGTTCCTGATTTCTTACTTTCCTTATTTCAACTCGGCAATAGTTACGCCATTGCCGCCTTCGCCGTAATTGCCTAAACGATGGCTTTTGACATGTTTGTGCTTGCGCAAATAATCCTGAATGCCGGTTCGCAAAATGCCGGTTCCCTTGCCGTGAATGATGTAGATCTGTCCCAGATTCCCCAAAAACGCCTCATCAATGAACCGGTCCACCTCGATCAACGCTTCTTCCAGGTTCGCTCCCCTTAAATCCAGCTCATTCCGGATGTTGGCATCGCGGGTCCGCTTCAGGACGGTGGCATGCTGTTTCGGTGCCTGCTTGGCATTGGCGGCCGGATTCGACAGCAGCTCCAAATCGTCCAGCGCGACCTTCATCTTCATAATGCCAAGCTGAACGACGGCTTCCTTCGAGCCGGACATCTCCACGACATGCCCCTTCTGATTCAGGCTGTATACCCGAACCTCATCCCCGGGCTCGATG